>JBNMJE010000036.1:0-17938 GCA_050873645.1 Succinivibrio sp.
CAGAACTTACAGTTGGTTTGACAGGCTTATTAAAGCTCTTTTTAGAAACAATTTGAAGACGGTTAAATCGATTATTTATAAAATGGCTAATTCAAAAGGAGACTACACGATGTCGCGTCAGTCTAAAGACAAAATTAGAGAACTGAAGACATTAAAAAGCACTATTTCATTCATCATCGGAAGCTTGAAACAGTGCCGTTTGGAGCCTACTTTATTTTTAGCTTAAGAACATTTATATGAGTTTATCTTCAATCAAAGTAAGAGTCTTGTTAATGCATCTTAACCAATCCATAAGATCCTCTAATATCTGCCAATGACTGTATTCTAAAAATTGCTATAGAAGCGTTCCTGTCATTTTATGACAAAATTTGTCTATTTTATTGAGCGTAATTTTATTCTTGAAATTGAATGGAGTAGAAATAGTAAGAGAAATGAAGCTAAAGTGCTGTCATTAAGCTTAGACAGCACTTTTGATGACTATCAGTCAGCAACTGCCTTTAGTCTTGGAAGCAGTTTTATGTACAGGTAGATACCTGCAATAATGAGGAAGATACAACCTACAAATCCAATATAAGCAATTGAGAGGTTATCAATTACTAGACCACCTACCATAGCACCACCACCGATGCCTAAATTGTAGATACCTGAATAAATTGACATCGCAATCGCAGTGGTATTTGGAGCAAACTTGATGATCTCATACTGATATACAAGGTTGTATGCTGTGATTGCAAGACCCCAGCCAATCAGCACAATGTATAAAGTTACTAGATTGCCTGAAGCAAACTTTAATAAGAAGATGAACAGGGCAATACCAAAGACTGCAAAGAGGTCGAAGAAATAATGGTACTTACTAAAGAGCTTTGAAAAGATAAAGCTACCGATAATACCGATACCACCAAAAACTGTTAAGGCAAAGGTTACAGCATCAGGTGAGAGCTTTGCTACCTGACCTAAATATGGTTCAATATAGCTGTAGGCTGAATAGTGACCGATGATGGCGATTGCTGTCATCAGGAAAATTCCACCTAAAACAGGATCGGTCATGAGTTTTGGTAACTCTGAGATCTTTAAAGAGCCTGATGCTGGTAACTTAGGGAAGACGATAGTTAATAGCACAAACAGGATAGCAGAGATCACTGCAATACATAAGAAGGTAGTTCTCCAGCCAACATACAGACCTACGATACGACCTAATGGCAGACCTACTACCATAGCAACAGATGTAGCAGCCACCATCATACTCAAACCTAATGATTTTTTACCATCTGGAGCAATCTTTACAGCTAAAGGTGAAGCTATAGACCAAAAGATAGCATGAGCGCAGGCAACACCAATTCTTGAGGTCATTAAAGTTGCAAAGGTTGTAGATACAGTTGATAAGACATGGCTTAAAACAAAGAGGCCTACAACTGTTAACAATAACTTCTTTAAAGCAAACTTTGATGCAATCATCATTAAAGGCAGTGATGCAATCATAACTACCCAGGCGTACACAGTGATTAACATACCTGCCTGAGGCTCTGAAATTGAAAAGTCATGGGCAATATCAGAGAGTAGTCCAATTGGAATGAACTCAGAGGTATTAAAGGTAAAACCACAAACAGAAAGTACGATGAGAGGAAAGTACTTAGAGATGTTTGTTAAAGTACTTTTATGAGTAACTGTATTAGGTGAAATTTGCTTGCTCATTTTATTATTCATCTGAAAAACAAAAGAATTTCCGTGAATAATAGCACTTTGTTTTTTCAATTATGAAGTGATTTGAAAAAATTTTTTGTAAGATGAAACTTACTTTTAAAGGGGTAGCAAGACTTAGAATGAAAAAGCTCAGACAGAGCTGAGCTTTTTTTAATACTTGATTGTTCAGTTTTGATTAAACAGCATCGTTGAACATAACTGAAATTGATTCATCGTTGTTGATACGACGAATTGCTTCAGCTAAGGTAGGTGCTAATGATACATATCTGAACTTACCTGTAGCCTTGAACTGCTCGGTTGCAGGAATTGAGTTGGTTACAACGATAGTATCGATCACGCTGTTCTTGATGTTCTCATAAGCTGAACCTGATAGAACTGGGTGAGTACCGTAAGCGATAACCTTCTTAGCGCCACGTGCTTTTAGAGCAGCAGCTGCTTTACATAAGGTACCACCGGTATCAATCATATCATCAACAATGATGCACTCTCTGTCCTTAACTTCACCGATTAGGTTCATAACCTCTGATACGTTAGGACGAGGACGACGCTTATCGATAATAGCGATATCAGCATCATTTAATAACTTTGAGATTGCTCTTGCACGAACCACACCACCCATATCAGGTGATACGATGCAAGGATTCTTTAAGTCTAATGACTTCATATCTTCAACGAATAACTTTGAAGAATAGCAGTTATCTACAGGAACATCGAAGAAGCCCTGGATCTGCTCAGCATGAAGATCAACAGTTAAAACTCTATCTACACCAACTGATGATAATAAATCAGCTACAACCTTTGCAGTGATAGGTACACGAGCAGAACGAACACGTCTGTCCTGACGAGCATAACCAAAGTAAGGAATAACAGCAGTGATTCTGCCTGCTGAAGCACGGCGCAATGCGTCAATCATTACTAAAAGCTCCATCAAATTGTCATTTGTTGGAGCGCAAGTTGACTGAATTACAAAGGTATCACAACCACGAACACATTCATTGATCTGAACATGTACTTCACCATCAGAGAAGGTGTCTACGGTTGCATCAGATAGGTTAGTGTATAGACATTTTGCAATTTCATTTGCAAGTTCTGGTGTAGCATTACCAGAGAAGAGTTTTAAATCAGACATAAATATCTCGATTAGTGATTGAAGAACGTGTGCGTATTATATACAAAATTTTGACGAAGGTCAGAAAAAAATCAATTTTGCAGTTGTTTTATTGTGTTTTAAAACAACAGAGCCTCAATTAGTTAAAACTAATCAAGGCTCTTAAATTTTAGCTCTGAAAAATTGGCTCTTAAAAATTAAGCTGTACGACGAGCTGTTTCTTTACGTAAAGCAGCTTCAATTAAAGCCTGGTTCTTTTCTTTACGCTTTTGTTTTCTTACGGTAAGTACCCATGAACCAAAAGCAAAGCAAGATACAACTAACACAATTACTGATGCTAGAGCGTTAATCTCAGGAGACAGACCACGTCTTACACTTGAGAAGATCAGCATTGGCAGGGTAGTTGAGTTTGGACCTGCTACGAAACTTGTGATAACCAGATCATCCATTGACATAGTAAATGACAGCAAGAATGCAGCAACCTCTGCTGGCATAATAGCTGGCAGAATAATCACAAAGAATACTTTTAATGGACCTGCTCCAAGATCTTTTGCTGCCTCTTCAATAGAAACATCAAGTTCAACAAATCTTGAGCGGATAACTACGGTTGCATAAGCAGAGCAGAAAGTTACGTGTGCAATCCAGATAGTGATCATGCCTCTATCTGAGAATACAGGAATGATGTCACCTAAGGTTACAAATAAAAGTAACAGAGCAAGACCTGAGATCACCTCAGGTAAGATCATAGGTGCTGTCATAAACAGTAAGAAAGCACTCTCACCGTGGAACTTATGAACTCTTACCATCACAAAAGCAGCTAAGGTGCCAATCACTACTGATGCAATAGCTGACATAAAAGCAATGGTAAGTGAAATTCCAACAGCGGTGATAATAGCTGAGTTATTAAATAAAGCCTTGTACCACTTCAATGAGAACTGAGTCCATACAGTTACCATCTTTGACTCGTTGAATGAATAAACAATCAAGGTCATGATTGGTAAGTACAAGAAAGTTAGTGCTAAAGCCAGGATGATTACTCTGATAATAAGACTCTTAGTCTGTTTTTTTAATATCATTTTAGTAGTCTCCCTTCTTACGCTGTGCCTTGAAGAACCAGATAATTGGAATTGCCATGATTGTTAACATGGTAATAGCAACAGCAGAAGCTAAAGGCCAATCTCTGTTGTTAAAGAACTCCTGCCAGAGAATTCTACCGATAAGAATAGAGTCCTTACCGCCCAACAGCTCAGGAATTACGTACTCACCGATGGCTGGAATGAATACTAGCATAGAGCCTGCGATAATACCGCTCTTAGTCTGTGGTACTAAGGCCTGGAAGAAGGTCTTTACAGGTTTGCAACCTAAGTCTTGAGCTGCTTCAATTAAGCTGTAATCAACCTTCATTAAAGCTGAGAACAAAGGTAAAACCATATAGGGTAAGTAACAGTACACGATACCTACGTAAACAGCAAAATCTGTCTGCAACATGTGCATTGGGTGATCGATGATACCTAAGGTCATTAAGATATCATTGATAAGACCATCTCTCTTTAGGATAGTCATCCAAGCATAAATACGAACCACAAATGAGGTCCAACTTGGCATGATGATTAAGATAAAGAGAATGTTTCTAGTGGTACTCTTTGCTGAGGATAAAGCCCAAGCAATAGGGTAACCAATGATAAGACAGAACAAAGTTGAGAATGCTGCTACCTGAATTGACTTTAGGTATGATCTCAAATAAGTACCATCAGGATCTGTAAAAATATTGGTGTAATTTTCAAGATGCAGAATGATCTGCATTGCACCTTCTTCAAAAGTAATAATTGGAGAATATGGTGGAATAGAGATCTCTGTAATTGAAAAAGAAATCTTGAAAATAATTAAAAATGGGATCAAAAAGAACAGGATCATCCATACGTATGGTACGAAGATGATTGCTCTTTCTCTCCATGAAATCTTTTTACCAGGGACAAATCTAGGTGGTGGTCTGTGTCCCTTGGAGCTTGGTCTCTTTGAAGAACCAATGCTTACAACTGCCATAATTTGCCTCTTAGAATGTTAATGCAATGCAGGACTCAGGATCCCAGCTTAGGTAAACCTTATCATCCCATGTAGGCAGACCAACTTTGAATCTGTCAACATTAGGCAGTGTAGAGGTAATGATTCTGCCTGATGGCAATCTTACGTAGTAAATAGAAATATCACCTAAATAAGCAATATTCTCTACGATACCTGAACACCAGTTGGTTTCCTCTTGAGGCTCTTCATGAGAGATGTAAATCTTTTCAGGACGCATTGCAATTGATAATGGCATACCGTCGGCAATATCAATATCATGCTGTAACTCAATTGGACGAGGGAAGTCACTGCAGGCAATGAATGAACCGTTAGCATTTGAAGTGGTTAAGGTACAATCAAACATGTTAACAGAACCGATGAATTCAGCTGAGAAACGGCAGTTAGGGTTCTCGTAGATTTCACGTGGACCGCCAATCTGAACGAACTCACCTCTATCCATGATGGCAATTCTGTCTGCCATGGTCATAGCTTCTTCCTGATCGTGGGTAACCATTAAGCAGGTTACACCAACAGAGTTAATAATATCTACTAACTCCAATCTCATTTGCTCACGCAGTTTCTTATCCAAAGCACCCATTGGCTCATCAAGAAGCAGTAAACGAGGTTCTTTAGCAAGTGATCTTGCCAAAGCAACACGCTGTCTCTGACCACCAGATAACTGGTAAGGCTTTCTATCAACGTAATCTTCCATGTGAACAAGCTTTAGCATCTTGTCTACACGCTCGTTGATAACGTCTTTAGGTAATTTCTCTTGCTTTAGACCAAAAGCGATATTTTGTCTTACAGTCATATATGGGAATAGAGCATATGACTGGAACATCATATTTAAGGTTCTCTTGTATGGTGGAAGATCAACAATATCTTCACCATCTAAGATGATGTGACCTGCGCTAGGATGCTCAAAACCAGCTAGCATTCTTAAAAGAGTAGATTTACCGCAACCTGATGAACCTAAAAGAGCAAAAATTTCACCCTCGTAGATGGTCAGGTCAACATTGTTAACTGCAGTAAAATTACTAAAGTTCTTGGTAAGCGACTTTATCTCCAAAATAGGTTTCTTATTCTGTTCTACAGGAGAAGCTTTCTGACCTGGTAACTCACCTGGTCTGTGCTGCTGTTTAAAAGTTGCTTCACCAGGTTTTACCTGGTTATTTGCTGATTTTGCGTTTTGAGCGCTAATATTTTCCACGCGCGTAAATCTCCATCTAGAGAAAAACAAAAAGGTTGTTTTTTTTCGCTGATCTTAAATGAAAAGTGATAACAGTCAACATTTATTTTCAGTTACATAGACATTTATTCTTTTTTTATCTTAAACTAGGCCTAGATAATCGTCTAATTATCTGATCTTTATATGAAATTTTTTTTACGATTTTGTTAAAAAAATTGTAATTTTTTCAAAGGTTACTATGCAAAATTACAATAATCTTACAAGAACTCAATTACTCTTTGGTTCAAATGAAGAAAATGAAGTAGGTAGGCAGATTAAATACCTAGGCGGAAGTAGAGTTCTTTTACATTATTCAAGAAATATTAAGAATCTAAATAACCTCTTAGACAAGATTAAACGCTCATTGAGACTTACAGGTCTTGATTTTGTGGAGTTAGCTGAAGACGATCTTAAAACTCCAAAAATTGATACCATTTTCAAAGGTATTAGAATTTGCCGTGAAGAGAATGTAGATTTTGTTTTAGCTGTAGGTGGTATCAATGAATTTACCATCTCAAAGTTAATTGCTGTAGCATCACCTTTTGATGACAATTTCTATAATATCTTTAAAAAAGAATATGACATCGAACAGGCACTCCCAATTGGAATTATCAGTACTACCATTTGTACAGGTGCTGCAAACTCTGACAGCGCTTCTGTAGCCCACCGTTTATCTGATGGATCATTGACTTTCTACAGTTGCTCTTCAGATCTGTTATATCCAAAGTTCATCATCTATTCTCCTGAATTATGCTTATATGATGACATGTCTTTAGAGAGCAACGTGGTATCTATTACCTCATTGATGCTGCACCGTTACTTTGCTAAAAACAAAGCGTCATTACTTTCAGATAACATCACTGAAGCTACCTTAAAGACAGTGCTTTTAATGTACAACAAGTTAAAAGACAAGCCAGGTGATCTTGAGTGTATCAATAATTTGATGTGGGCAAGTATTACAGCTTATGTAGTGCCTTTCTACTCATTTGGTGATGATGTATCAGTTGATATCTTATCAAGAGCTATCGTGAGCGTTTTTGATTGCTCAAGAGAACAGGCTGAAAGTATTGTTCTGCCAGCTTGGTTTGAATTTGTACAAAAGAAACACGCTAAAAAGGTAGCAAAGCTTGGCTCATCAGTATTTAATGTCTCTTTAGACTATCAGAACCTTGAGACAACCTCTAAGAACACTGTGATACTAATTAAAGAGTTGTTCAAAAAGTTTGGTCTTCCAACAAGCTTATCTGAGATTAACGGAGATGCTGCTGATATTGAGAGAATTCTATATAAAGCTGGATTTCCTGAGATAGGCAATATCGGTAATTATGAAAAGTTAGATAAGACAGATTGTGAGGTGATCTTGTCGTTAGCTCTTTAATTAACAAAAGCAAATTTGTGTAACTTCAACAAATTTACAGAAGAACCAATGTGTGTTCAAGGTAGCAAAAGAGAGCTATAAAGCTCTCTTTTATTTACTTATCTAAAATGTTTTAGATCTTCTCAACAGTGTTATCTGAAGCTTCTGACTTATCTTTATCAGAATCATCAGACTTATTCTCAGAAGAAGGCTCTTCAATCTTACCTTCGTCTTCTTTCTTTACATTGTTCTTTTTAATGATCTTGTCGATCTTCAATGCTGACATCGCATCATCTTCAGCTTTCTTTTCAAAGCTTGATGAATCATCAGGACCAATTTCAATCATTAAGTTATGAACAAAGCTTAACATATCTGTAAAGATACTCATCTCTACGTGTTCGCAAGCTCTGTAAAGTTCACCGCCTTTATAGGTAAAGGTAATGCCAGGAGCATTCAGGTTGTAGAAAGTAGATACCGGAATAGGGCACTCATCTTTCATTGCTTTTAGAGCTACATCAATACCAACAGGTCTTATAAAACAGTTGTCATTAGCAGGACACTCGTTTTCGATATTGATTTGATGATCATGATCTTTATTGAACTCTTCAACAGCGCGGTTGATCTTAATGTAAAGCTCTCTATCTAGAGCAAAGTTTTTACGCAACTGCTGTTGAGGAATAAAGTCATTACCAAAGAAGATCACAACTGATGGTCTTGGTAAATGAGCTAATTCATTTAAACGCTCGATAATGGTCTTGATAATATCGTGACTTCCAAGATCTTCATTGGTGCACTTCTGAATTAAGCCTTCAATGGCTGACTTTAAGTTGCCTTTATAATGCAGACTTGCTCTGTAGAAAAGATCTGAGAAGGATAAAACTTCAGCCTCTCTTGTAGGATTTAATGGCTCTGTGTCATTTATCTTACAGAAGAAGTTCTCTCTGTCTTCCATGAAGCCAGCGGTCTTCTCAATAGCTGTAGCTGCAATCTGTTTTAAGTTCTCAACTAAATCTAATAGATTTAAGTTAATAAATGGGAAGTTAAAACTTAAATGAACCGCATCAGGTGTATTAGGTGAGCGGTTGTTATAAGAATGCAGATAGTTAAAAGTAGGAGCAATCGCTGAATGAGAGATATCTTTGGTGATCTTTGGATTTAACTCAATATCTTCAATAATTTTTGAAGCAATTAAAGTAGGAGAGAAACCTTTAAAAGGTAACTCTGTATCAGTACCTTCCCCAAAGATGTAGAAACCCGCTTCTACCTTACCCATATTAGCAGTGTAGAGGTTAATGGTGTTCTCGGTTACACCCACAGATTCTGGCTTAAAGCTTAAAGCTAAAGATAACTCAATATCATAATCGTTAATTAGATTATGAATGTAAGGCAGACAGGTTCTGATACCTTCATGGCCATTTAAAGATTCTGAGGTACAAACAAATAACAGATTAGCAGGTAGTTCCCATAATCTTTCGGTGTAGTACTTTAATAAGATCAACATACCAGCTATAGGGGCTTTGTTCTCAAAGCTTCCTAAGCCATAGATGTTCTTCTCATTTTCTAAATCTTTTAACTGCTTTTCAGTTAAAGATAAGTTCTTTAACTTGTTCTTTAAGTCATCAGCTTTAAAGGCGTATGACTTAATGGTACCGTAAACTTCATTTGATGATGTATCAGTGTTGCACAGCACTACTAATGTAGGTTTGGTAATTAAGTCACGTCTTACAAAAGCTGTAAAAGAGTGATTCTTCTGATCATCATGAGTAATGAAATTTAAATACTCAGGATGACTCTTAAAATAGGTAAACTCAGATACTGTGTTATAGATTGTGTGATTTATGATCTCATCACCAGAGGTTCTAGTGATGCTAGGAATAGCAATCAACCATTTCAATACGGCTAGGGCTTCTTCACAAAACTCTTTTTCACTTAGCATGATTGATCCTTACTTTTGCTTATCTTACTTTGTCTATTTAGTCTTTATATTCAGTCGACTTCACAGGCTGTAATTGTCTGTTGTTCTATTTGTTTTCAGCCAGAGCATTCTTATACAGCTCTGTCTTTAAAATATATACCGTATTCTTAAAAGATTCACGTAATCTCTGTGCTGTAGCCGGACTTCCTGAAGGAAGATCAACTTTTAGAGGATCAACAGCTCTACCGTTGATGTGAACCTCATAATGTAAGTGAGAACCTGTTGAATAGCCGGTATTACCAGATTTAGCAATAACCTGACCGATTCTGACATCCTGTCCCTTTCTTACATCGAACTTGGATAGGTGCATATAGACGGTGGTATAACCGCCTTTATGGTTAATAATTACGGTATATCCGCCACCACGCATGTAACCTGCGTAGGTTACGGTGCCTTCAGCAGGAGCGTATACAGGTGTACCAATAGGTAACTTAAAGTCCACACCATAATGAGGTCTTCTACGCTTCTTAATAGGGTGGTAACGGTTTAAGTTAAATGGAGAGTTAACCTTTACCTGTCCCATGAATGGGAAACGTCTGAAAGTACCTGTTGATGGGTGGTAACCATTCTCCTCGTAGAAGATATGGTTTTGAGGATGACGATAGAGGTTGATCTGACCGTATCTGCCTGAATCTACAGAAATTGCGGTCATGCTTGAACCAGAACCAATGCCATTGAATAGAACTCTAAAGTTGTCACCTGCACCAATGCGCTTAAAGTCAATTTTACCTGAGTACTGATTTTTAATACTTACAATCTCAGAACGAGTAAGTCCTAAACGAGCAGCTGCTTTATCAAAGGTTTCACCTGATCTAATTGAACCTATGATGAGGCGAGGTCTGTTAGCAAGGTTAACTTTGGTCTCTTTCTCTTCAGTTGCTTCTGCTTCTTTCTTATCTAAGGCTGCAGTCATTGCATCAAGTTTAGCTTTTTCTTTTTCAGCCTTTTCCTTAGCTAACAGAAGCTCTTTTTCTTTAGCTTCTTTTTCCTTTTGAGCCTCTAGATAGCCTGGCATCTGTGTTGCTTGCTCCATCTTTGATTTTTTATTGTTTTCAAATTGAGCAAATCTGTCTTCTTTAGACATTGCAAAGCTACCATCATCAAGATCACGTGAGAATCTTAACTGCTTCTTGCCGGCAAGAGGAATAGCGATTTCTTGTAATACGTTCTTGTTATTTACTAAGAACTGAATCTTATCGCCTACGGATAAGTTCAGATTATCGTCACCAGAGGCTGCTCTAATCTTCTTTAAATCCTTCACATCAAGATTTAAGTAAGTAAAGATCTTAAATAGAGAATCGCCTTTTTTTACTGTCTGTTCGTACCACTTACCGTCGTACTTGAATTCTTTTTTAACTACGATGTTCTTTAGAGCAATAACATCATCTGATTCTTTTTTAGTTTCGTTCTTGCGCTCATCAGTAATGTTCTTAGGTTCCATGATGTTGGCAATGAACTTTTCAGAGTTTTCAACTTCTTTTTTCAGGTTGTCATCTGTACTTACAAACTTCTGACGTTCTACATCCTGATCATTTGACGCTGTAACCTGACTGTCTGAATCGTCTTTAGAGTCATTAGCAAGCAAAGCTTCAGGAATAACTTCATCATCGTAGTTTTCCTCAGAGCCTGCTGTTGAAGAAATCTCAAGGTTCTTTTCAGCTACAGATTCATCATTTTTTAAATAGGCCTGTTCGTAACGTCTGTTTTGTTCCTGACGACCTGCGCTTAAAGCAGAGAATGGGGAATAGTTCTCTGGAATTAACTGACCAAAAGGCAGTGCTAGGAGAACTGAGATGATACCAACAGAAAAGATTGCAAAGACATGTTTGCTAGGTAAAGAAATAGCGCCCGTCTCTCTTTCAACGGCTACGTAATCTTCTGTTGCAGTTCTGTTAGTAATCTTAACGTTAATCATAGTCTTAAATAATAGCATATCAAAAGGTGTTGTTTTTAGATTTTTAGCTCACTTTTGAACATATCTTTTAGGATGTTTAATACAATTTGCGCACATGCATTGTATTTATGCTTGATTAGCTTTTACTTAGTAAACGGAATTCATTTATACCAAGACTTGTAAAGTTAAGGAATTTTGAAGAGCGTAACACTTTGCATTGCGAAGCTTTGCACGTATCACAGTTTGTCATTTCTTCAATAGCGTGAAATTTTGATAAATGTTTAAATCAAATAAAATTTTTGAGGAAATGAAAAATGGATCAGGCTCTTATAACACTTATTGTACTTGCTATAGTAGCTCTGTTGTTTTTAACTGAAATCATCCCTGTAGCTATGTCTGCACTAAGTGCAACTGTAGCTTTAGTGTTCTTTGGAATTTTAACTCCTCAAGAAGCTTTTTCTGGTTTTTCTAACAGTAACGTTATCTTGTTCTCAGGCATGTTTGTAGTAGGTACTGCCATGCTCGAATCAGGTCTTGCTCAGACTATTGGTAACTTTATTGTGCGCAAAGTAGGTGGCACACAACACGCTTTAATTCCAGCTTTTATACTTTTAACTATTGCCTTATCTGCTTTTGCTTCAAATACAGGAACTGTAGCTTGTCTGTTACCTGTAATTATTGGTGTCTGCCTGTCAGCTAAAATTCCTTCAGCTCCAATTTTAATGTCTGTAGCAGTAGCTGCTAACGTAGGTTGTAACTTAACTATGGTTGGTACTCCACCTAATATGTTAGCAGTAGCTGAAGTCTCACGTGCAGGTCTTGAGCCATACGGTTTCTTTGAGTTTGCTCTAATCGGTGCTCCTATAGCTCTAGCTACCTCATTATTTATGTACTTCATCGGCCGTCATATCTTACCTAAAAAGTCAGCAGATACTGGTCTATTAACTAGACAAATTGGCAATGTAGGTACTAATCGTCAGAGAATTCTATCTTTACTTATCTTAATCTTTGTGGTCATCGGTCTTATTGTAGGTATTCCTGGTCTGTCACCAGCTTTAGTAAGCTTAATTGCAGCTTTACTATGTGTGATCACAGGATGTATCACTGAAAAACAGGCTTACAAAGGTATTGATTGGGTAACAGTGTTCCTGTTTGCTGGTATGTTGCCATTTGCTATTGCTATGCAAAAGTCAGGAGCAGGTGAGTTAATTGCAAATTCAGTAGTGTCAATTTTAGGAGACGCTCCATCAGAGCACGCCATCGTCGCTGTCTTATTTTTAATAGCATGTTTCTTAACACAATTTATGCCAAATACAGCAACAGCAGCTCTTATAATTCCAATTGCTTTGAGTATTGCTAACAAATTACAGGTTTCACCATATGGTGTGATTATGTCTGTGACTATAGGTGCTTCATGTCCATTTGCAACACCTATAGCTACACCATGTAACACCATGATTTTAGGTCCTTCAGGCTTACACTTTAAGGACTATTTAAAAGTTGGCGTTCCAATGTGCATTATCTGTTTAATCTTATGCGTATTGTTAATTCCAATTTTCTGGCCATTTGTTGAAATTTAGATCACAAGGTTTTGTAAAAGTTTTGTAATCAGTAGCACAAATGAGCTTAAAACAGTAACACGATGTAACAATAAACTATTCATAAAATAGCAATAATCAAAAATTTTGATATAATTCAATCGCTATTTTGGATGAGGAGTCAATAATGAATTCCATTGAGCTTGTAAAGAATTTCGATAAAGATTTATATGCATACTTCGTAAAAGAAATCGAGCGTCAGCACGCAAGTATTTCTTTCATTCCTGATGAGAACAGCACATCACCAATTTGTGCAGCCATCATGGGTAGTGTGCTAGTAAATTCAGCAAGTGCTTTAACCTTAGGTAGAACCGACAATCTAGAGCAGCTGACAGTTTCACGCTTATGCGAATTATTTGATGCTCCTTTTGCAACTGTTAAAACCATTACTATTGAAGCTGCTTCTCGCGTAGTATTTAAAGCTTTAACCCAGCGCGGTGATGTAGTGATGTCTTTAGACTTACGTAAGAAAGAGCACTGCAACAGCGAGAATTTAGCTTACAGATTTGTAAACTTTGGTATCGAGCCTGATACCCAAGAATTAAATATGGATGAGATTGAGTCTTTAGCTAAGAAGAACAAGCCAAAGATGATCATCTTCTCACCAGTTAACTATTCACTACATGTTGATTTTGAGCGTTTATCTAAGATTGCTAAAGAGACTGGCGCTTTACTATGGTGTGACTTATCACAGACAGCAGGTTTAACTGCAGCAGGTGTTTTAGATAACCCAATGAAGTATGCTGATGTTGTTACCTTCTCAACTCACGGTGCTATGCAGGGCCCACAGGCTGCTGTAATTTTATGCCGTCAGGAGTTATCAGGTCTAATCAAGCGTTCTGAGAACCTCGCAGGTCACAACGGTTTATTATCTCCTCAGTTATCAGCATTAGCTGCTCGTTTACACGAGATGACAACTGAAGGCTTTAAGAACTACTGCAAGGACGTAGTTTCAAATGCACAGGCTTTAGCAGAGGGCTTAGTTGAAGGTGGCATGAAGATCATCTCATCAAAGACAGAGTCTCACTTAGTTATGATTGATGCTAAGAACTGCGCTATTTCAGCTCGTGGTGCTCAGGAGTTATTAGCAGATCTTGGTATTCATGTAAGAATTGCTCAGGTTCTAACTAATAATCCTAACATCAAGTTTGATGCAGTTCGTTTCTCATCATTACCTGCAACTACTCGTGGTATTAAGCCTGAGCAGATGAAAGAGTTAGGTAAAGCAATTGGTATTTACTTATCAAAGCCTGATGACGAGAATGCAAGAAAGGTTAACAAGATCGTTGTATCTTTAACCTCAACTCTGCCAAATCTTGATCAGAAGTACATGGATCCTGCTGTACGCTCTTTATTTGCTAAAGAGTACTAATTTTTAATAAACCAGGCGGGCGCAGGCCCGCCTTTTTCATTTATGCATATGGGCAACCCTTCAAAATTCACAGAAGCTGACAGATTCTCTGTAGCTCCAATGATTGATGTTACCAATCGAACCTTCAGATGTATGGCAAGACTCTTAACTAAAAGAGCTATGTTATACACCGAGATGATCGCAGCTCAAGCTATTACACATGGTAAAGAGCATCTTATAGAACAAGATCCTACAAAAGAAAATCCCTGTACTTTGCAGTTAGGTGGATCTGATCCTAAGGTATTAGCAGAGGCGTGCAAAATCGCTTTAAAATTTGGCTACAGCGCTATTAACTTAAATGCTGGCTGTCCATCAGATAAAGTGCAGTCAGGATCATTTGGTGCAATCTTAATGAAGACACCTGAGGTGATTACAGATTGTCTTAAAGCCATGCAGGATGCTGTAGATATTCCTGTAACTGTAAAAACTCGTATTGGTGTTGATGATCTTGATGATTTTGAATACACCAAAAAGATTGTGCAATCAGTCTATGTTACAGGCTCAAGACACATCATTTTGCATGCTAGAAAAGCTTGGTTAAATGGTTTATCTCCTAAAGAGAACAGAACTGTACCACCATTAGATTATGAAAGAGTTTATGCTTTAAAAGAGGTCTTTCCTGATTTAGCGATTACCATCAATGGTGGCATCTTAACTATTGATGACTGTTTAGAACAGTTACAACATGTTGAAGGTGTGATGTTAGGTCGCGCTATTATGGACAATCCTTATCTATTAGCATCTGTTGATAGTAAGATATATGGTGTAGATGAGGAAGTTAAATCACGTGATGAGATTTTTGAAACTCTGATGGATTTTGCAGAGAAGTTCGTATCTGAGGGTAATAAACTTCATTATCTTGGAAATCACATTATTAACTTCTTTAACGGTTGCAAAGGTGCAAGACGTTTTAGAAATTACCTCTCATGTCATATGCATGAGTTAGGTGCAGGACCTGAAGTCTTTAGAGAAGCTTATAAGCGCATGAAAGAAGCTTAGGAGATCTGTATGGAACTTAGCTTAAAGTCAACAATTAACTTAAATAATGACGTTAAGATGCCTCTTTTAGGCTTACGTGTTTATAAGATGAAAGGTGGTGAAGAAACCTATAAGGCTGTAAGAGATGCTTTAGATGTTGGGTACCGCCTGATTGATACAGCACGTATTTACTGTAATGAAAAAGCTGTTGGCAAAGCTGTTCGTGACTCAGGAATTCCTAGAAACGAGATCTTTGTAACTACAAAACTTTGGGTTACAGATTACGACAATCCAAGACAGGCTCTTTTAGATTCTTTAAAGAGATTAGGCCTTGATTATGTTGACTTATACCTAATTCATTGGCCTGTAAAAGGTTATGAAAAGGCTTATCTTGAGTTAGAAAAGTTACAAAAAGAAGGTCTTTGCAGAGCTATTGGTGTAAGTAACTTTAAGATCCACCATATCGAGAGTTTATTTGAGCATGGCGCTACGGTTGTACCTCAGGTAAACCAAACTGAGATCCATCCATTGAACACCGAAGAAGAGTTAATGGGATGGTGCCGTCGTAAAAAGATAGCAGTAGAGGCTTACTCACCATTAGGATCTGAAGGCAGACTGATTCTTGATGACCCAAGACTTATTTGCATGCGCGATTACTATAAAGCCGCTCCTTCTCAGATCTTATTACGCTGGTGTATCCAAAGAGGTATTGTTGCAATTCCTAAGGCTAATACCAAAGAGAAGCTTATTCAAAACAGTGAGCTTTATAACTTTGATATTTCAAATTCAGATCTTGAGACAATCTCAGATATGAATTGCAACGACAGACGTAACTACGATCCTGACAAAATTGATGAAAGACCTAAGGTTATGTACCCTAAGATCGTAGAAGAACCTGATCTGTAATCCCATTCTAAATTAGACCTGTCGCATGGCAGGTCTATTTGTTGCTATGTCAAATCAAAACATCCTCTTTAACCATTCTTTTTGTCATTTCTTACAGCTTTCTTAAAATTATTGACGTATTCGCATATTTTGATAGACAATGCGTATTTTTTTGGTTCTTCCGCAAATTTGTTGAAAGCACTGAAAAGAATATAACAATATTCATCAGTGCTTTTTAATTTAAGCAAAAGCCGGCTTGCCTCTGAAAGCATCCATAATTCTAAGGAAGAAGTAGTCAAAATCACGGAATCCAAAGGCTACACGTTTAATGACTTTGATTTTGTTATTGATTCCTTCTAAAACACTTGTACCAATATGGTATATGCCAGCGTTGGTAATACCATCCCTGTAGTTTTCATTTTGAGTTTTAGCAAACTTGGTGATTTCTTCTACATTTGATTCCGAAGCCAATTTGTACCATGCAGACCAAAGCTTATCAGCTTCTTCTTTAGAAGTTGATTGGAATATCTCAGGAAGAAGCTCTTTAAGCTCATTAGCCTTGTTTAAGTCAGTGTAGAATTTTAGTATGTCATCAAGCTTTGTACGCCTATTATCAGGAAGTCTTGAATTACGTGTAAGGAGAAGGAATCTAGAGCCTTTAAGAAGTGAAGCTGCATCTTTATTACCATTTTCCTCGCATTGGTTAGAAAGCCTAATTCTGATGGCACTTATGACCATTCTTCCAAAGTTAGAAATCAAGTGAAATTGATCATACACAACCTTGGCATTAGGACAGTACTTTTCAACACATTTAGCAAAGCCTGCATTTTGATCCATAGCGACAGCTTTTAATTGCTTACAGCCTTCAGTTCCGCACTTCTTAAAGAAGTCACTGACTTGGGCTACAGACTTGCCATAGCCGACCCAGATAACTCTCCTAGTGCGTATATCAATCACTACGGTGGCGTAGATATGACCTCTACGTATTGAGAACTCATCTATAGCAAGGATAGATGCATCTCCAAGGTCAAAGTAGAGACTACTCTTTAGATAGTGCTTATGAATGTCCTTGCAGTTATCCCACTTGAGTCCTGTTCTTTCTGATGTGTCTTTGATAGAGCCTGCTCTCTCTAGGTCTTCAATGACCTCCTTCTCAAGCCTTCTAGATACTCTAAAGCCATTATCTGAAAGGAAATCTATCTTTTCAGTTCCTACTCGGTTGCAATGAGTACATCTAAGAGTACGGTAAACAACCTCAAGTATTACCTTTTTACAGAGAATACTAGAATCTCTCACAACTCTCTTTCGGTACTGATTCACTACCGTACAGCGAGCATGACAATGTGGACACTCAGGATAATCCTCAGGAGGTTCCAAATGAATGATGATTGAGCCACTTTGATCAAAGCCTATTTGAGTGATTCTAAAGCCAGAGTAGAAGTTTTCTGAAAAGAATTGTGATACGATATCAGTCATGGTCGTCTTCCTATGTTTTTATTTCCAATTACAATCATACGGAAAACGACCTTTTTATTAAGATCTTAATGACAATTTTCACTACCTATTTTTAGGTAGCAACACTTTTGCGGAAGAACCATTTTTTTTGGGTCTGTACGAAAATTTGTGGGATCAATAAGATCTTAAAAGGTAGGTAAGAATGAAAAAAGGGTCATTGTGTATAATGGAATTATCCCTAAACCAATAACACAAGACCCGATATGAATACTACCTACAACCAGACA
>JBNMJE010000037.1:0-17836 GCA_050873645.1 Succinivibrio sp.
TGTCGATGGTCAATAAGACTGTTTGATCCATGTATCAAAATTCTATAACTTCAATATAGAACCGTGATCCCTAGCTCAAATTTCTTATATTTACTCCTTGACTGTTTACCTAGATTTTTTCTATTTTTGAAAAAAAAGAGACTTTCAACAGTGCCACAAAAATCAGGCTTTTTTACTGATCATTGTCGGATTAAGAATAACTAGTCTAAAATGAAAAGACCTGACTTGGTCAGGTCTTTTGAGGCCACGGCAAAGACCGTGGCTTTATAATTTGAGATTTTTACTTTTTCAAATCAAAGATTACTTTTGCAACATCATCATAAGTGTCGGCAAAGTAGTAATGAACACCTTCAGTTACTTCTTTTGGTAGCTCTTTAACATCATCTTCGTTAGCTTTAGGGCAGATGATATTCATGATACCCATGCGTCTTGCTGCAATGGTCTTCTCTTTAATACCACCGATAGCTAAAACCTGACCTGTAAGTGAGAGCTCACCTGTCATTGCAAAGCCTTTTTTAGGAGCTTTGTTCATAGCTAAAGATAACAGGCTAGAAGCTAAGGTAACACCTGCTGATGGTCCATCCTTAGGAGTTGCCCCTTCAGGTACATGTACATGAATACAAGCCTTCTTAAAGAAGTCTTTTTTCTGTGGACAATACTTTGCAATATGCCCCTGAATAAAGCTGTAAGCAATGTGAGCTGACTCTTTCATAACATCGCCTAATGAGCCTGTAAGCTCAAAGGCTTTGCCATCATTGTTTACTTTAGCTGATTCAATAGGCAATGTCGCACCACCTACAGAAGTCCAGGCAAGACCTGTAATTACACCTACACCTTCTAAGTGCTTTTCTCTCTTGAAAGGTGCTGTTCCTAAATAGTCAAACAGAGAGTTTGCTGTAACGGTAACAGACTTATTACCTTCTAAAAGTTTTACAGCTACTTTTCTTATGATCTTGTCGATTGCTCTTTCAGTTGATCTCATGCCACTTTCACGAGCATATTCTTCGATGATCTTCTTTAGAACAGCATCTGAAAGTTTAATCTGAGACTTCTTCATATGAGCTTTCTCAAGTCCCTTTGGTATCAGGTGCTTTTTAGCAATAGCAAGCTTTTCTGATGCAATGTATCCAGACAATCTAATTGGATCCATTCTGTCTAACAGAGCATCAGGAATAGTATCTGTAGTGTTAGCAGTACAGATAAATAAGCACTTAGACAAGTCTAATCTCTCATCTAGGTAATTATCCATAAAGCTATTGTTCTGCTCAGGATCAAGTGTCTCTAATAAAGCTGCTGCAGGATCTCCTTGATAAGACTTAGTAAGCTTATCAATTTCATCGAGCATGATGACAGGGTTCATTACACCAGTTTCTCTTAGAGCCTGAACAAATTTACCTGGCATTGCTCCAATGTAAGTCTTGCGATGACCTTTGATTACAGAATCATCACCCACACCACCTAAAGACAATCTGTAGAATGGTCTATTCAAGGCTTTGGCAATTGACTTACCAATAGAGGTCTTACCTACACCTGGAGGACCTACAAACAGCAGAATTGAGCCGTTAGTTGTGCCTTTTAGGGCACCTAAGGCTAAGAACTCAATAATTCTGTCTTTAACGTCCTTTAAACCTTCATGATCTGCATCTAAAACAGTGCGTGCTTTTTCAATATCAATCTCTTCTTTAGAGTATTTGCCCCAAGGAATAGAAGATAAGATATCAAGATAATTTCTGGTAACTCCATATTCAGGAGAAGAACTGTCGAGCATGCTAAATTTCTTAATCTCTTTATCAAATCTCTTTTTGATAAGCTCTGGAGGATTAAGCTTTTTCATGCGAGCGACAAACTCGTCTGATTCAGTATAGCTGTCAGCGCGAGTTCCCAACTCTTTTTGGATCTCTTTTAACTGCTCTTTTAAGACATATTCTTTCTGTCTTTTTGAAAGTTTGTCGTTTACAGAACTCTTAATTTCATCCTGAAGCTTAGCTGCCTTTAACTCTTTTTTGATAATGGCCTGAGCTTTCTTCAATCTCTCTAAAAGATCGATAGTATCTAAGATGTCTTGCAGATTCTTAGCACTTGTTGTGGTAACAGAGGCTGCGCAGTCAGCTAATAAAGATGGATCATTCTGATCGAACCTTAATAAGTACTGACGCATCTCGTCTGAGTACATTGGATTTAGAGGCAACAGCTCCTGTAAAGAAGCTACTAGGTTCATAGCAAGAGCCTTGACCTTTACTTCAGCGTCGGAGCCTGCTTCAGGTTCGATGTTCTGAGGATAGACAACCAAAGCTCTTATTTCTTTATCGAATTTAGTCCATTCTTTTACCTGAACACGGCATAAGCCTTCACACACAAAGTGCACCTCACCAGGAACACTCTTTGCGTGTAACAGCCTTACTAAAGTACCAGTCTTAGGAAAATCGGTAGGTGTAATTGAACCTTTCTTTTTGTACTTTTCATCAATTGCAAACAGGGCAAATGACTTTGACTGTGAACGAGCAATTTCTGTAATTAGATCTTCCCACTCACCTTTGATTTGAACAGGGCAAATCTGAGAAGGCATAACAGGTCTACCGAAAACAGGAATGACAAATACTTCCTCAGGAGAAGGCTCTGATACAGAAATATTAGCCTTCTCATCTACAGAATTCTCATTAACAGAGTTCTCTTTT
The DNA here is from genome assembly GCA_050873645.1 of Succinivibrio sp. Taxonomy (GTDB): domain Bacteria; phylum Pseudomonadota; class Gammaproteobacteria; order Enterobacterales; family Succinivibrionaceae; genus Succinivibrio. Next base: position 2,676 of record JBNMJE010000037.1, read on the forward strand.
TCAGAAGATGCATCGCTGTTAGATTTTGTAGCTTCTTGAGGCTCTATTTTGTTTATAACTTCTGCGGTTTTTCTATCAATATTTTCTTTTAATGAACGTAGTTTTTCCTTGAGCTCATTTAGATCTTCTAAAGTGATTTCAAGATTATCTTTCTTGTTATCGTCCATGATTTTAAATACCTTTTTGATCCTAGTTTACTCATCTACACATGGGGATTTGTACAAATTTTTTCAAGAGCTTTATAAGATAAAGATAAGTATCAAACAGTAGACTGTCTTAGAGGCTTTGATGCCATATCCAAAACGAAGACAAGTAAAAACTTAAAAAGGAAGTTATTTCTTACAGAGATTTGTTTATGAAATCTTTAGAAAAAACAGTTTATTACCCGATACCTGCACAATGACGGAGCTTTTTAATAAGTTTTACAAACAGCATATATATGCCTATATAATTCAAGCATCAATATAAGGAGCACGTTAATGTTTCAAAAAGAACAGGCAGTTTCACGTCTAATTGAGATCTTAGTTGAGTACATTCCCAATCTAAAAGGACAAATCGAAGACTTTTCAAAGGATTATTTTGCTCAAAGAGCTCTTCTAAGAGGTCTTATGAACATGCATTCAGAGAAAAATCCTCTCCCTGATGAGTTCTTTGCCTTACAGGATGAATTACTGCAGCAAGAACTGTCTGAAAAACAATTAACTGATGTAAGTTCATTAAAGCCATGTCTTATCAATAAGAATGTCTATGTCTATACAGGCGACATCACCGCATTTAAAGCCGATGCCGTTGTAAACAGTGCTGAACCGAATTTATTAGGTTGTAAACAGGCAGGACACAATTGTCCTGACAATGCACTTCATTCAGCAGCAGGCTTACAGTTAAGATTTGAGTGCGCTTCTTTAATGCGTGGTCAGGAAGCACCAGCAGGTTGTGCAATAGCAACAGGTGCTTACAATCTTCCATATGGTATTGTCATTCATGTAGTAGGTCCTAAGGTTACTTTTGAGGTAACTCAAGATGACATTGCAAGCTTAGAAAAGTGTTACAAAGGAGCTTTGACTATTGCTAAAGAGCGTGGTTGCAAATCAATTGTGTTTACACCTATTGCAACTGGTACCTTAGGCTTTTCTATGCAGAAAGCTGCCAAAGTAGCAGTTGATACAGTCTTATCTTTCTTAAAAGATCCTGCAAATGATCTAAAAGTGATCTTTTTCGTGCCACAAGAGCGCGATTGTATAATATATGATAATCTGCTCACTCCTCACGAGGAAAAGAAAGGCGATCTTCATCCTTTCTTTAATATAAATTTGTTCTAGCAAACAAAACTAGGAATATTTAAAAATAACTATTATGAATAAGATTATTGAGCAGATAACTTCAAAGTTAAATAACTTACCAAAGAGCACACTTCAAGCATTAATCGGAGCAGTTATAGCAGCAGTTATTGTTGTTATTGCAGTGGTTTTCTTTATGGGGGGTCCTACAACACCTCAAGAGCAGTTTAAAGAAACCATTAAGACTCTTGTTACAACCGATAAATATCTTGACCAGATGGCTTCAGGTTACAAGTTCTCAGACAGCAAAAAGGAGCTATTAAAGAATCATTACAAAGAGCTCTTTGATGATGAAATGATTGACTACTTAACTAACGCATTAGATAAGAAAGGTCTATTTGAAAACAAGAAAGAGAATAAGAAACAGTCTGTATGGATTGCAACTTCAATGCAGATCTTCAACGCTTTAAGCTTACAGGGATTAAGACGCTTAACCCCTGAAGACAGAGAAAAGAGCATGGTATTTAACAGATACTTAGTTAAGACTCTATCTCCACGTGACTGCAAGATGTTTGTAAACGGCGACAGAAGATTATTCGCATCAAGCTCTTTCCAGTCAGGTTCATCAAGAGCATTCAATCAAATGACAGATGAAGAGTACGCAGGTTACTTATCATCATTAAGAAATGCGTTCAAAGCTGAAATCAGAGACAATCCTAAGAGAGTTGAAGTTACTGATGGAGAAAAGGAAAAAGTTCAAGCTTTATTATCAGATGCTATCGATGAAGAGCTTAACAAACAGCCTTCAGGCTTGAAAGCAAGACTTCAAAGAGCAGCTGATGACTTAGATAGAGCAAATCCTGTTGATGCATGCAAGTTTGGTAGAGTTATCTACGACGCAGCAGCTTCAATTACCAATCCTGAAGATAGAGATCTTGTAAATAAGATCTTATTAACAGACTAATTGAAGATAACATCAAAGATTAAAAAATTTTATTACTGCTAGAACATAAAAAAGAGCAGGACCAATTTATGTTGATCCTGCTTTTTTAGTATCTTGATTGTATAAGAAATTAGGAGGTAAAACTACTTAGCTTCAGCTTTCTTACCAAAAATTAAACTTACAATTACACCAGTTGATAGGGCAACTGCAATCACGATTAAAGAAGTGTAGACATCAATCTCAAAACCCACTCCAAACAGCTGTAAAGAAGCAGACGCAGCAAGTTTAAAGGCTACGAAGAACAGTAACACAATCACAGCCTTCTCAAGATAAACTAAGGCGTTTCTTAAGGCGTCTAGGATAAAGTACATTGAACGTAAGCCTAAGATTGCAAATATCATACATGAGTAAACGATGAATGGATCTTTGGACACAGCAATCACGGCAGGTACTGAGTCAAAGGCAAACATCACATCAGAGGTCTCAACAATAGCCAGACATAAGAATAGAGGTGTAGCATAGACAAGACCTTTTCTCTTTAGAACAATATGCTTGTTCTCTTCTTTTTTTAGCTCTTCTTGTACATGTGAATTAGATACAAAGAAATTATGTCCTACTAATTTTGGATATAGTGGAACAAAGAACTTAACAAATTTGTAAGCTGGGTGATTAGAGAAATCAGACATACCGTCGTTATCTTTTTTCTTAATCATAAGTACAGCAGAGAGCGCCACCATAAAGGCAAAGACAAACTCAACATAAGCGCCTAATGAGAATAAGCCTGTACCGATTAAAACAAAGATAAGTCTGAATACGACAGCACCTAAAACTCCCCAATATAAAACACGGTGAGTAAATCCTGATTTAATACCAAACCAAGCAAATACAGCCATGATAGCAAAGAGGTTATCAACAGACAGTGCCATTTCAAAGGCGTAGCCTGCAAAGTACAAAGATGCAACCTCAGGTGAGAAATGGACATACATAAATCCACCAAACACAGCACCCACAGCTACCCAAAATAAAGACCAGAAAGTGGCAGCTTTAAGTGAAATTGGCTTGTCGGCTCGGTGTGCCCATAGGTCAATTAAAAGACCTGCAATTGCAAGCAGGGTAAAAATTGCAATTGACTCTGGTTCTAAACCAATATGAGGTGTGTGTTCCATTGTTAGTCCTTAGTGTAATGCATCATTTATTAAGCATTTTTAATCGGGGACATATCATACAACTAAATTCAATCTTAGTATAAGGTAAGATTTGTCAGCTAAAGCTAACTTGTGCAAATACTTGTCAAAAGATCACATACTCATTTGAAATAATCAGATAAAGGTCAAATCAAGGTGAAGTAAAACAAGAGGAAGACAGGCAAGATTAAAACAAGCAAGATGAAAAATAGAAAAACTAAGATAGCCTCCATTTTCGAAGGCTATCTAATAGAAATTACTTTACAAAGTTGTAATCTTTTAAAGGATTGCCGGAGATGTAACGTGAGGTTGCATCTGCTAAAGGAGACTCATCAAAGCAACTTGTAGTTCCTTTATGGCAAGTTGGACCATCAGGACGAGCTAACACCAGTAAAGTGTCCTTATCACAATCACAGGTAATTGATCTCATATGTAAGAAATGGCCTGATTCCTCACCTTTAGTCCACAGCTTCTGTCTAGTTCTTGAGAAGAAAGTTACAAAGCCAGTATCTAAGGTTTTCTGTAAAGACTCTTTGGTCATGTATCCCATCATCAGGACCTGACCTGTCTGGCAATCTTGAACAATTGCAGGCATTAAACCATCAACTTTTTCAAAATCTAATTCATCAATGCTCTGAAAGCCATGAAAATATCTAATCACGGATGCAAACTCCTTTTGATCTTAAATAGGTCTTAAGCTCTGGAATATGAATTGTGCCTTTATGGAATACAGAAGCTGCCAATGCGCCATCAGTATGTGCTACTTCAAAAGCTTCGTAGAAGTGCTCCATGGTACCAGCACCACCTGAGGCAATCAAAGGTACTTTACAGATTTCACGCACATTTTTTAACTGCTCAAGATCATAGCCTTTTCTCATACCGTCCTGATTCATCATATTCAAAACGATTTCACCTGCACCACGCTTTTGAACTTCTTTTACCCAGTCTAAGGTATTCCAGGCTGTAGTTACAGTACGGGAGACATCACCAGTGTACTGTTTTACCTGATATTGATTGTTCTCAGCATTAAAGTAAGTATCAATACCTACTACAACACATTGCACACCAAACTTGTCAGCTAGTCTTGTGATAAGTTCAGGATCTGCTAAAGCAGGGGAGTTAATAGAGATCTTGTCAGCGCCATAAGCTAAGATGGTTCTTGCATCTTCAACTGACTTAATACCACCTGCTACAGCAAAAGGAATGTTGATAACCTCAGCAACCTTTGCTACCCATGATTTATCAACACGACGGTTGTCAGATGATGCGGTAATATCGTAGAAAACTAATTCGTCAGCACCTTCATCTGCGTAGCGTTTAGCTAGATCGATAATTGAGCCCATAACTTCGTGGTTACGGAACTGAACACCTTTAACTACAACGCCATCACGCACATCAAGACATGGAATTATGCGTTTTGCCAGCATTTAACAGCCTCCTCAACGCTAAACTTGCCTTCTAGTAATGATCTGCCTAAGACTACAGAATGTGCACCAGCTTTAGCAACAGCCTCGATATCAGCTAAAGATGAGATGCCACCTGAAGCTATGATGTCTAAATCAGGGTATTTCTTGTATAACTGAGCATAGAGATTGTTATTAGCGCCTTTCATCATACCGTCACGGCTGATATCAGTTACTAATACGTGCTCAATGTGATAAGGCAGATAGTGTCTTAAGATCTGATCTAATGTAGTGTTAGAGGTCTTAAGCCAACCATGTGTTGCTACATATGGTACACCATCGTTCAGACGCACATCTAAAGCTAGGGTAAAGTGCTCAGGTCCGAAGTAGTTTAACCAGCCACGAACTAATTCAGGGTGCTTAACAGCTACAGAGCCTACAACAACTCTTGCAACTCCAAGATTTAAAAGATTCTCAATATCAAAAGCAGAACGGATACCACCGCCAGTCTGAATTGGAAGAGGGGATGCTTTAACAATCTTTGAGATCAAAGCTCTCTGTCTGTAAATCGGATCTTTAGCACCGTCCAAATCAACAATGTGAATAAGCTCTGCGCCCTGATTTGCAGCATCAAAAATTCTTTTGATTGGATCGACATTAAAAACAGTTTTCTGAGCAAAGTCGCCCTGTTTTAAGCGAACTACGTGTCCACCTGAAAGATCTAAAGCAGGAATAATCATGATTGCTCCTAGAAATTGTTAATGAAATTGCTTAACAGCTTTTCACCTGCTTGAGATGACTTCTCTGGGTGGAACTGAACACCCATAAAGTTGTCACGACCGATAGCAGATGAGAATGGTACACCGTACTTTGTGGTGCCAATGGTATATTGACCTACCTGCATTGCAAAAGAGTGGTCAAAATAGAAATAAGCATCCTGTTTGATACCTTCAAATAAAGGATGATCGGTATGATGAACCGTATTCCATCCCATATGAGGTAAACGTAAACCTGTATCAGGAATTTTTACTACGTGTGAAGGCACAATATCCAAGCATTTGATAACTTCATCTTTAACGTTTAATGGTACTTCAGATGAATCGGTAGCTTGGATCTGCATGCCTAGGCAAATACCTAAAAGAGGCTTTTTAGTATTGAGAATGAAATCATAAAGTTTAAATTTCTCAATACCGTCCATAACAGCACAAGCTGTACCCACACCAGGTAAAACCAGTCTGTCAGCATCTTGCATTTGTTCTGTATTAGATGAAATTACAGCTTCATAGCCTAATCTTTTGAATGCCTGAACTACTGAATTTAGATTAGCAGAGCCTGTATCAATGATGTAAATCTTCATGATTAGAGCTTTCCTTTTGAAGAAGGTAATTCATTGCCGTGACGAGCTAAAGCAACCCTTAGAGCGCGACCGAAGGCCTTGAATAGAGCTTCAATCTGATGATGAGCATTGCCTTTTGATACGTACATATGCAGTGTCAGACCTAAGGCTACTGACAATGACTCAAAGAAATGAGGCACCATTTGAGCAGACATCTGACCTACCTTATCGCGGGTAAACTCAGCATCAAAATCAAACTTTACATGAGGGCGACCAGAGATATCCAATGCAACAGTGACATTGTCATCATCTAAAGAGTCAGCAAAAACTTTAGCGTAAACTTCATCCATTGGTAGTACGAAACCGAATCTACCAATGCCACGTTTGTCACCTAGTGCTTTTAAGATAGCCTGACCTAAAGCGATACCAGTGTCTTCGATGGTATGGTGATCGTCAACGTAGAGATCACCTTTTACTTTTGCTCTTATAGAAAAGCCACCGTGAGTTGCGATTTGATCGAGCATATGATCAAAGAAACCAATGCCGGTATCGAAGCTAGATTGACCTGCATGATCAAGATCAACTGTAATTGAGATCTGGGTTTCACGGGTATTTCTTTCAACAGTTGCAATGCGATGTTGTGTAGTAAGAGAATCAGCTATCTTATCCCAAGACATAGTCTTATGGTTATACTGGATAGGATTAATTCCCATGTTTTTACCCATCTTTACATCAGTTTCTCTATCGCCGATGAAATAAGAGTTTTCTCTATCCCATGAGGTATCTTTTAGATAAGCCATTACAAGACCCAGTTCAGGCTTTCTGCATGAGCAGTGATCCTCAGGCTTGTGAGGACAGATTAAAACCTGTTCAAAGTCGATACCCTGGCTCTCTAAGGTATTTAAGATAAGCTCATGAGCTGGAGTAAAAGTGTTTAATGGGAATGAGTCAGTACCCAAACCATCCTGATTAGATACCATCACAAATGTAAAACCGTGCTCTTTCAATTTTAATAGAGCAGGAATTACATTTTTCTCAAACTTTACTTTTGACAGAGCGTCAACCTGATAATCCTCAGGCTCTGTAACTAAAGTTCCATCACGATCGATAAAAAGGTACTTTTTCAAGTTAAATCTCCAGTGCCTTTAAGTAACGCATTAACTCTTCTAATTCTGTATCTGAGCCGATTGAAATACGGATACAGTTCTTAAGACCTTTTTTAGTCTCAAATGAACGTAAGATCACGCCTTTTTGAGCCATTGCATTAAATACAGCAGGACCATCGGTGAACTCTACTAATAAGAAGTTACCAAATGAAGCAAAGATCTTTTTAACAAAAGGTAGTGCTTTAAGATCAGCTTCTAGCTTCTCACGTCTTTCGTTGCACTTTAAGGCTCTTTCTTTGGTCATTTCAATGCCATGATCTGATAAAGCCTGTACAGCAATTTGAGCTACAGGATCGCAGATTGGGTATGGGTCGATAACCTTTAGCATTGCTTTGATGATGTTCTCATTGGCAATAGCAAAACCACAACGAATACCAGCTAGGGCAAAAGCCTTGGATAGAGTTCTAGTTACGATTAAGTTCTCGTATTCATTTACAAGATAAGTTAAATCGTCATCTTTAGTTGCAAACTCGATATAAGCTTCATCAAGAACAATTAGAGTATCAGGTAGTGCTTTTAATAACCTTACGAGTTCATCCTTTGGAAAAACAATACCTAAAGGATTAGCTGGGCTGTCGATAAAGACTGCCTTTACAGGGAATGAAGCTTTCTTTACACCATCAATTAAGTGCTCTGCATCTAATGAGAAATCAGCATTACGCTCTGCAACAGCAACTAATGCATCATTGGTATTAGCTGCAACTTCATACATGCCGTAAGTAGGAGGTGCAATTAAGATACCTTCTTTTCCAGGCTCACAGAAAGTACGAACGATAAGACCAATAGCCTCATCAGAACCACGAGTTGCAATTACCTGAGTCTTGTGAACACCAGCATAATCAGCATAGCGCTCAACTAACTCTTCAGGCTGACACTCAGGGTAGCGGTTTAAGCTTGATGAGTTTAAGAAGTAGCCTTCACTCTTTGGAGATTCATTGGCGTTTAAGAAGTTATGACCATGACCACCAATACGACGAGCAGACTGATAAGGAACAAGCTTTTGTACGTGTTTGGTGATTAACTTTTCGTAATTCATGGATAACTCCTCTTAAAGACTGTTTACTCTTACAACAACTGCATTCTTGTGAGCACCAAGACCTTCAGCATCAGCCATGGTGGTTACAGTAGAAGCAATTGCCTTTAATCCGTCTTTGGTTGCCTTTTGAACTGTGTAACGTCTGCGATAGTCGTCAGTACCTAAAGCACAGCAGGTCTTAGCATAACCATATGTAGGTAAGGTGTGGTTAGTACCCGATGCATAGTCACCTAAGGATTCTGGTGTGTAAGCACCTACGAAGATAGAACCTACATTACGTAATTTACCTAGTAATGATTCAGGATCTTCAACCTGCAAAATTAAGTGCTCTGGAGCGTAAGTGTTTGATACAGTGCAAGCTTCATCAAGATTGTCTACAACTATTGCTGTACTCTTTGATAGAGCCTTTGAGGCAATTTCTTTTCTTGGAAGAACTGCTAACTGTTTTTCAACTTCAGCCATTGCATCATTTGCAAATTTCTCTGACTGGGTAACTAAAATTACCTGTGAATCAGGACCGTGCTCTGCTTGAGATAATAAGTCAGCAGCTACAAATGTTGGATTTGCCTTATCATCTGCAATTACTAAAACCTCAGAAGGACCAGCTGGCATATCAATAGCTGCACCGTGTGGATCATTTGATACTAAGCGCTTTGCCATGGTTACAAACTGGTTACCAGGTCCAAAGATCTTTAATACCTTAGGCACAGTCTGGGTACCGTAAGCCATAGCTGCAATTGCCTGAGCACCACCTAAATTAAAGATGCGCTTTACGCCTGCTTTAGTTGCAGCATAAATAATGGCATCAGAAATTGGAGGAGGTGAGCACAGAATAACCTGAGGACAGCCAGCGATAGCTGCAGGAACAGCTAACATTAAAGCTGTTGATACTAATGGAGCAGAACCACCTGGTACATAAAGACCAACTGAATCAATAGGGTGGGTGTGAGTTTCACAAACGATACCAGGGTAGGTTTCTAATTTTACAGTGTGAGGAGTTTGAGCTGCGTGGAACTTTTTGATGTTCTCATAAGCAGTATCGATAGCATCTTTTAGAGACTGAGATACTTTTGAACAAGCGTCTTTGATCTCTTTTTCGCTAAGCTCAATGTTGTCACCTTCGTATTTATCCAGAGTCTTTGAAAACTCAAAAAGGGCGCTGTCGCCCTCTTTACGGATACGTGAGATGATGTTTTCAACAATCTCCTGCACTTTACCAGATGTAGTTTGTGCAGGACGTGTTAATGCTTCTTCTTTTTGAGCTTCGTTAAGCTCTTTCCAAATTTTAACTTCCATCTTATATCCTTTAGTAGGGCACAAATAAACAATGCTAATTTATGCCCTCAAATTGTTTGAATGAGTCTTAGTCAAGCATCTTTTCGATAGGAACAACTAGAATTGAAGTTGCGCCTAACTCTTTTAGCTGCTCTAAGGTTTCCCAGAATAACTTTTCACGTGATACTACGTGTAAAGCTACATGATCAGGGCTACCCTCTAACTCGATAATTGATGGATTCTCAGCACCTGGCAGAATTGCTCTAATAGCTTCTAACTTGTTGCGAGGAGCATTCATCATGATGTACTTACTCTCAACAGCTGACATTACACCCTTGAATCTCTGGATTAAAAGATCAGCAATTGCCTGCTTTTCAGGGTATAAAGGCTGGTCGCGACCAATTAAAACAGCCTTTGATGTATAAATGGTCTCTACTTCCTTTAAGCCGTTAGACTGTAAGGTAGCACCAGTACATACTAGATCGCAGATTGCATCAGCTAAACCTGCGCGAGGAGCAACTTCAACAGAACCTGTTAGAAGAACTGATTTGTAGTTAACACCAGCATTCTTCATAGCACGACGTAATAAGAATGGGTAAGTAGTTGCTATCTTGCAACCTTCAAGATCTTTAAGACCAGTCCACTGATGTTCTGTAGGAACAGCAACTGACAGACGGCAATCACCGAAGTTTAATTTCATAACCTCGTTAAAGCCTGTATACAGACCATCAACTTCACGCTGCATGGTGGTCTCTTCTAGAACATTCTGACCTACGATACCCCAGTCAACTACATGATCCATTACAAGACCTGGAATATCATCGTCACGTACTCGCAAAATGTCGATAGGCAGATTTTCAGCATGTGCAAGTAGATGATCACGGCTAGCAGAGATCTTAATGCCACTGCTCTTAAATAATTTTTCTGTTTCGTCAGTTAGACGGCCGGATTTCTGAATTGCAATACGCAGGCGCTTCTTTTCGCTGCCTTGATTTTCGCAACATGCTTTGCAAATACTCATAGTAAACTCTTTTTAAATTAGTAAATATATTTAGTTAAAACAAAAAGAGTGAATTAACACTCTTGACTTGATTAGTGTACCACAAGTGCCAATAAAACAAACAGAAAGCTAAAAGGATCTAAAAGTGGGCAAAATTAGATAAAAATAAAGGAATTGCAAATTGGATTTTTAAGGTTAAAGCGTCTTTTGGGTAAAAGGGGCTTATTGAAGAGTTTAAAAGAAAATCCTCCGTTGCCTGAGATAGCAAGCGGAGGATTATAACTTTGATGATGAATTGTATAGATTAGTCTTTTGCAACTGTGTTTTTAACAATGTCTGTTAAAATTTCAGCTGTTTTATCGATACCAAAGCGACTTGAATCGATCATAATGTGTCTGTCATCAAATTCACTAGTACACTCAGGACAATGCTTCTTTCTGTAAGCAGCACGAGCTTCATCAACTGTTTTAATCTGTTCAAGAGCTTTATCCTCATCCATGCCAAGCTCTTTTACACAGTTTTGCAAACGAGCCTCTAATGGAGCGTAAATGCAGATATTAAGAATGTTCTTTCTATCACGTAAAATACTGTCAGCACAACGGCCTACAATAATGCATGACTCTTTATCTGCATAGTCTTGAATAATGTTTTTTTGAACTTCAAAAACATTATTGTGAATGCTGTATACAGAAAAATCAAAAAGGTAAGTTTTTCTTAAAAAAAAGCTCTGGCGACCAGGCTTTTCGTCATAGTGACTAATCTCACCTTTCTGTAAACCTAATCTTTTAGCAGCTTCTTTTACGATATCTCTATCGAGTAACTCAATGCCTAAGTTTGATGCCATTTTTAAACCAATGGTTCTGCCCATTGCAGCAAACTGTCTTGAGATGGTTACAACATAATGTGACATAGCTTACCTCATTAAGCTTTAACAGCTGTAATTCTTACCTTGCTCTTTTTGGAGTTCAGATGGCGAACGAACAATGAGAGGCTGAAGTTAATAATAAAGTAGATTACAGCAGCACAACCATAGAGCACGAATACATCTGAAACGTTGATGTTACCAATGCCATTATACATATTTGCAGAGCTTAAAATCTGTCTTACACGTGACATAAGTTCAACTGTTGCAACGTTTGCAAGATATGATGAATCCTTAATAGTGGTAATGATCTGACTTAGCAGAGTAGGTACTACGTTACGGATAGCTTGTGGCAGAATGATGTAAATCATAATCTGTACAACGTTAAAGCCTTGTGAGTAACCAGCTTCAAACTGACCTTGTGGAATTGAATTTAAACCACCACGGATGATCTCTGCAATAACAGAAGAGGTAAATAAGATCAGAGCAATAGAAGCTTTGAACAATAGCTTAGTCTCAACTGTTGTCAGACCAAACAGTTTATGAGCAAAGAATGAAGGTACAGGGCAGAATACTACACAAATGAAGATCCATAACAGTAATGGGGTGTTACGGAAGATCTCAATGTAAGTAATTGCAAGGTATTTAAACACTCTGTATTTTGGAGCATTACAGTAGTTTCTAACTAAAGCTAATACAGAGCCGAAAATTACACCTAAGAATACAGCAATTGCTGAAATAATTACTGTAAACAGGGTACCTTTTAAAATGTAAATGATAATGGCATCAATGCTTAGGATATGAAAGCTTGCCATCCATTCTTGTAATAATGAAGTTTCCATTTTATCTCCTATTTAGCAGTAGATGTCATTCTGTCGCGCTTCTTTAAGTTGTTCTCCCAACTTGAAGCCATCTTTGACAGAGGGTAACAGAAGATAAAGAACAGGACACCGCAAACTAAATATGCAGGGCCATATGCGCCACCAGTGGTTGCACCTGTTACGAAACTGTAGGTTAAAGAGATTAAATCAGAACCACCGATGATGTATAAGCAAGAGGTGTTTTTGATTAGATTTACAACCTGATTTACCATTGGAGGCAGGATAATCTTGATACTCTGTGGCAGAATGATGTAGTACATGGTGCCAAAGTAATTAAAGCCTTGTGTATAGGCAGCTTCAAACTGACCTTTGTTAATAGATTGAATACCAGCTCTGATAACTTCAGCCATGTAAGCTCCATGGTAAATACCAATAGAGATAATGCCTGACATCAAAATACCGATACTGTGTCCTGAGAAGGATAGAGCATAGTATAAAAAGCAGATCTGAAGCAGAAGTGGGGTATTTTGAACAAATTCAACATATACACGAGCAATAGCTGCAAGTGAGGTTTTTCCAGATGTTGCCATCAGTCCAAAGATGATGCCAAGACATAATGAAATTAAAAGTGCTGACAGTGAAACACCTACAGTGGTTAAAAAACCTAAAATAAAAGTTTCTTTAAAGTGCCAGACCATCATCCAAGCATCTAAAGAAAATAAGTTACCCATTGACTTATCCTTTTTAAACATGGTTGCCCCTAAAAAGGGGCAACCTACTAACTTTTAATTTAAAGTTATCTTGTTAAAACAATCCTAAATTTAAAGCCTCAAATTATAGATTGTTCTCTTTGATTAACTTCTCAATGGTGCCGTCAGCTAACCATTTCTTGATTAAACCATCGATAAATGGTGATAAGCCTGAACCTTTCTTGGTTACAACACCGTACTCTTGTGGAGAGAACTTCTCATCGATGAAGCTACGTGATGGAGTCTTGTAAATGTTTAAGATTGACTTATCAACGCAGAAAGCCTGAACCTCATTTGCTGCTAGTGCAGTTGAAATTGCAGGGTAGTTATCAAACTGATGGAACTTAACACCCTCAGTCCAGGTTGCAGGATCGAACTTATCAGCATTGAAGTTCTTACCATCTAAGATCTTGTTATCAATCATAGCCTGAACTAAAGCTTTAGCTGAGGTTGAACCTGATGAAACACCAACGGTCTTACCTAATAAGTCCTTTAAGTGGTGGATTTCACTCTTGTTCTCAACTAATACTGATACAGCGTCCTGATAGTAAGCTGTTGAGAAATCCCAGTTCTTTTTACGCTCAGGAGTAATAGTGAATGTTGCTAATACGCAGTCAAGGTCGCCAGAATCAATTAACTCTGATCTTGTAGCAGCGGTTACAGCTGTGAACTCAACTTCGATATCTTCACCGATTTCTTTAGCAATTAAAGTAGCTAAAGTATCTTCAAAACCAGTGTACTCACCTGATAGAGGATCTTTTACAGAGAAACCTACAACGTCATTTTTTACACCAACACGCAGAACACCTCTATCCTGAATTGCTTTGATTTCTTTAACGTCTGATGGTGCTTCAGCTGATGCAGTTGAGGCAAAAGTAGCAATACCAAGGGCAGCTGCAACTCCTAAAGAGAGTAAATTTTTTAATGATTTCATAAGAGCTCCTTAAAGCATAATCGTAATGAAATTAGTGTTTTAATATTTTTCCTAAGAACTGTTTTACACGTTCGTTCTTAGGATCTGTAAAGAAGTGTTCTGGTGTACCTTCTTCAATGATGGTACCGTCTGCCATGAATACCACACGGTCAGCTACCTGACGAGCAAAGCCCATCTCATGGGTAACTACAACCATGGTGATATTTGATTCTTTGGCAAGCTTTACCATAACATCTAAAACTTCCTGAATGGTCTCAGGATCAAGAGCAGATGTTGGCTCATCAAATAGAATGATCTTTGTCTGTGCGCACAAAGCTCTTGCAATAGCAATTCTCTGCTGCTGACCACCTGAAAGGGTAGTAGGATAAACGTGTGCTTTATCCTTTAGACCTACAACCTCAAGATAGTGCATAGCTAACTTTTCAGCTTCTTCTTTGCTCTTATGGAAGATCTTGATTGGAGCTAGGGTTAAGTTATGCAGTACGTCTAAATGAGGATAAAGGTTGAATTGCTGGAATACCATAGACATATATTCACGGATAAGCTTAGTCTTGTTCTTTTGAGTAAGCTCTTTGCCGTCAATATAAACGTGACCTGAAGTAGGTGTTTCAAGAAAGTTCATACAACGGACAGTTGTTGATTTTCCTGAGCCTGATGGTCCAATAATAACTAGTTTCTCACCTTCGGCAACTTCTAAACTTACATCTTTTAGTACGTGCAAGTCACCGTAGAATTTATTTATGTGGTCTAGTTTAATCATAGTAAGTACGTTTTACCTTATATAAAATCTCTAGGTCAGAAGTAAAGTTATGTGTCTAACTGAGTAATCATTACTGACCTTATGAGCTGATAATATCATTAGCAAATAATGCTAACTATTTTATCTGTAAAATGCACTAAAATGAAACACAATTAAATTGAATAAATCATAATTTGCACTTTAGTGATGAATAATGAATAAAAATGGATCAGATAAATCGAACCGACAATGATCAGTAAAAAAGCCTGATTTTTGTGGCACTGTTGAAAGTCTCTTTTTTTCAAAAATAGAAAAAATCTAGGTAAACAGTCAAGGAGTAAATATAAGAAATTTGAGCTAGGGATCACGGTTCTATATTGAAGTTATAGAATTTTGATACATGGATCAAACAGTCTTATTGACCATCGACAATAAA
>JBNMJE010000038.1:0-17803 GCA_050873645.1 Succinivibrio sp.
ATTGTGTAAACAGTAGTGAACGTTTTATGAACGTTGCTCTAAGTGGTAATATTTGCCTATAAATCAAATTATTGCCAAAATTATATAAATACAAAGCTTTAAATGTTTTATGCAATTATAATGCCTAATATTTACCTATATTCATATAGTGAAATCATTTGACGACATTGTCAAAAGAGAGGTTCTCTCTGGTTTTATTCAAGCAAGTTTCAAAAAACATGGCATAATGTAAATAAACATAAGATTGATTTATTAGTTAATAAATTAATGGGGGCTTCCCCTTCTTTTATTAAAGTAAAAAACATTACACCAAATAACTTAAAAACATTTCTATCTATTTAATTGTAATATGAAAAGATTAGCTATATTCGCCTTTTACAATGGAAAAGGTCTTATAAATGATTATGTTGTGACCTACCTAAAATATCTAAAAGAATTAAGTAACAGCATAATCTTTGTAGCTGATAACGAACCTAATGTTAAAGAGCTCAGCAAGATCTACCCTTTAGTTTCTCATATAGAATCATATCATCATGGAGAATATGACTTTGGTTCGTACAAGATCGGATTTAGATATGCTAAAGAGCATTGTCTATTAGATGATGTTGATGAAATTATCTTATGCAACGATAGTTGCTTCTGTGTAGATTCATTAAAACCAGCCTTTGATAAGATGTCAACAAAACCATGTGATTTTTGGTCAATGACAGCAAGTAATGAATATGAACCACATCTGCAGAGCTTCTTTTTAGTAGTTAAGAAAAAGTTATTCAATTCAGAAGTGTTTAGCAATTACTTAGACAATGTAAAACACTTAGATAGCTTTTTAGAAATCGTAAATACTTACGAAATTCCATTAAAAATGACTTTTGAAAAAGAAGGTTTTAAAAGTGCTTCATATATAAAAGCACCTAAGAAAAACAATCCAACTTTTTTCCCTATTAAGTGTATAAAAGTTAAGATGCCTCTTATTAAGAGAAAGATCTTTACTGAAAGCTATGCTTGCAAAGAATCATTACTAGAGGTTATCCTCTATCTAAAAATAAAACATAATGCTAAATACAAAGACATTTTGAATTACTTTAACGTAAATAGTCTTGTACCTACATGGTTCAAGTTCTTCAAACCAAAATTCTTTGCTCTTCTATTTAGAATTGAAGTAAGTTCCAAAGGTTTAGTAAAGATTAGAATTCTAAACATTCCTTTTATCATCTTTAAAAGAAAGAATAATAATCAATAAATTGCATCAAGCAGAAACCATAACTCCAATTAAGGATGACGACATCTGATATCTATGCTCTATTATTAAGTTGCTTAAAGAATGGATAAGCAAATACAGGCATAAACACAGCTGTACCAACAGATGACTCAGAAATACCGTAAAGAATGACCACAAAAAAGATCAAGACAAACTTATATTCACAATTTCTCACTGCTCTAGCGATTGTCATGAATAGCATTCCTAAGAAAAATATTGAAGCTAAAATACCATTATAAAGTGGGAGATAGAAGTATGTGCAATCGACCCACAGCCACCAAGCAGCCTTATTAGGAAATTTCATAAAATCAGCATAAATCTCATTAAATTTACCCAATAGGCTTACCCCGTAAACATTAAATGCCTTATTTCCAAGCTCAAATCTAGCCCAAATTTCACCAGGCATATTTTTCAATATATCTCTAAAAGAAAAAGTAAATGCAACATAGTATATAAAGATGACAAATACAACTAACAATGACAACAAAAAAACTAATAGAACCTTGTTATATCTATTAGAAATTTTGAAATTTATTAAGTAATTGCCACATATACAGCAAAAAGCTAAAACTACAATTACAACCGTTGAAGTGATCGAATTAGGAACTTTATAACAAAAATAAGATAAGGCTAGAAAAACAAAGAGATAAATAAAATTTACTCTATCTTTATACAAAGACAAAAATATGGTAATGAGAAATGCACATAAACCTAGTCCATTAGGATGGCTAAATCCCAAAGTATATCTAATTTCTTTAGCTCGATAGAAAGTAATAGCACTTTTTAACAAACCAAATTCATAAGATAAAATAGTAACAATTACAAATATAAAAATTGCAAATAATACAGATTTATAAAAACAATTTTTATCTAAAAATCTACATAAGAATAAAGGTATAAAAAAAAGATCAAAAGCAATAGTCGTATTTGCATATTTTTTTAAACTAAAAGAAAAAATAATAAAGACAATGCAACTACAAAATAAAAAATAATCTCTAGACTTTTTATACCAGTTGAAAAAGAAAAAGCCTACAAATAATACAAACAAAAGATCTGAAAATTTCTTTTGAAATGAGAACAAGGTCTGATAGGTATATATGTAAGGTGTCAAATCAAAAAATCTAAACATCATCCACAGACCAATCAGTACGTAAATTGAGCTCTGAATAATTCTTACAAAAAGATCTCTTTTTAAGATTTGTAGACAGTTCATTTTGATGAAGTTATTACACTGTAGACAACGTCAGCTATTCTAAAAAATAGCTGACTATATATTGAATTGAAGTTAACAATCAAATAATTAAGACTTGTATTTATTCAAATACCACTCAACAGTCTTGATGATACCTGTATCAAAGGTCTCATCAGCCTTCCAACCTAACTCAGTAGTTAGTTTGGTTGCATCAATTGCATAACGTAAGTCGTGACCAGCTCTGTCCTGAACAAAGGTGATTAAGTCAGCATACTTACCACCATCTTTTCTTGGACATTCTTTATCTAAGATTGAACAGATAGTGTTAACAATAGTGATGTTGTTACGCTCATTATGACCACCGATGTTATAGGTCTCACCTGATACACCTTTGTGGAAGATTAAATCAACTGCTTTGCAGTGGTCTAATACATATAACCAGTCACGTACATTCAAACCTTTACCATAGATAGGCAGTGGTTTTAATGCCAGAGCATTCTCAATGATATGAGGAATTAACTTCTCATGGTTCTGTTTAGGACCATAGTTGTTTGAACAGTTAGAAGTAGTTACATTCATACCATAGGTGTGGTGATATGCTCTTACGATTAAATCCGAGCTTGCCTTAGATGATGAGTAAGGGCTGTTAGGTGCATATGGTGTTGTTTCTGTAAAGTAACCGGTCTCACCTAAAGTACCATATACTTCATCAGTTGAGATATGGTGGAATCTTGCATCATCGTAACCAGGCTTTACCTTAAATGGAGCATCCATCCAATGACGTCTTGCAGTTTCAATTAAAGTAAAGGTACCCATGATGTTGGTTTCCATAAAGATTTTTGGGCCTTTAATAGAATTATCAACATGGCTTTCTGCTGCAAAGTGAATTACACCACGGATATCATATTTGGTGAATAACTCTTCGATTAACTTCTCATCACAGATGTCACCTTTTACAAAAGTATAGTTAGAGTCGTTTTCACACTCTTTTACATTGTTTAAGTCACCTGCGTAAGTTAACTTATCTAAGTTAATGATGTGATACTCAGGATATTTCTTACAGAAATATGGTACAAAGTTAGAACCGATAAAACCTGCACCACCGGTTACTAGAATTGATTTTGTCATGATATGTATATCCGATTAAATCTACTTTTTTAATTGAAACTTGTCTATTATTGTTTTTGTATTATAAAGAAAAATCAGGTACATCCTTTAGAGAATGTGCAATTCTGTCTTTTTCTGAGGTTAATACTTTATCAGCAGGGATTTTCCAGTCAATATTGAACTCTGGAGCATCATATCTCATTCCCCACTCTGACTCTTTGTTATAGAAGTTATCTACCTTATAAGCAAAGATAGCAGTTTCAGACAAAACACTAAAACCATGTAAGCAACCATGTGGCATGAATAACTGTCTTTGGTTCTCATCAGAGAGTTCTACTGCTACATGCTGACCGAAGGTAGGAGAATTCTTTCTGATATCTACTACTACATCTAGAACTTTACCTACTAAAGCACGTACTAGCTTTGCCTGACAGTACTCACCTCTTTGGCAGTGTAAACCACGGATTACACCATAGCTGGACTTTGACTGATTGTCCTGTACAAAGTCACAATCAATACCATTTGCTTTAAACTCTTTTGCATTGTAGCTTTCAAAGAAATATCCACGAGGGTCATTGAATACTCGTGGCTCTACAATAATGACACCTTCAATTGGAGTCTTAATAAAGTTCATGTTTTTCCTCTAAAACTTTAACTAAATAATCTCTATAGTTACCTTTCTTTAATTCATCAATTAAAGACTGCATCTGTGCATCGTTAATAAAGCCCTGCTTATAGGCAATCTCTTCAATACATGCAATCTTTAATCCTTGTCTCTTCTCTACAATCTGTACAAAAGAGCCTGAATCCATCAGTGAATCTGGAGTACCAGCATCTAGCCAGGCGTTACCACGTCTCATTGGTACTACTGACAATCTACCTTCTTTTAGGTAAATGTTATTAAGGTCAGTAATTTCATATTCACCACGAGCAGATGGCTCTAAAGTCTTAGCCTTCTCTACTACATCTGATGGATAGAAATATAAACCTACGGATGCGTAGTTTGATTTTGGATGAGCAGGTTTCTCTTCAATTGAAACTACTTTTCTGTTCTCATCAAATTCAACTACACCAAATCTTTCAGGGTCGGTTACGTGGTAAGCAAAGATAGTAGCATTAGTACCACTGTTCTTCTTTACCTGGTCATTGAACTCACCGAACTGGCTTCCCATGTAGAAGATGTTATCTCCTAAAATTAGACATACATCTTCTTTGGAATCTCCGATAAAGTCAGCTCCCAAGATAAAAGCCTGTGCAATACCATTAGGCTCTTTCTGTACTTTATACTGAAGATTTAAACCAAACTTGGAGCCGTCCCCAAAGAGCTTTTCAATATTTGGAAGATCTCGAGGTGTAGATATAATTAGAATATCCTTAATACCAAACAGCATTAGCGTAGATAAAGGATAGTAAATCATAGGCTTATCATAAACAGGTAAAAGCTGTTTAGATGTTGTCTTGGTTAGTGGATATAGACGTGTGCCACTTCCACCTGCTAATAATATACCTTTCATATAAATCGCCCTTGTTTGTATTTTTCATTATTATATACGAACAATACAAACTATTAAAATAAATCTTAATTGCATGTGACGTAAGACTTCAATCTTTGAAGACTTCGCCTTATTTTTTCTGATCCAAATTTTTAAGTTTCATTGCAAATACAGGAATTTTTAATACTTTAATAAGTAACTTATTTTTTTTAGTTATTCTGATAGTCAAAATTGATGACATTACAATTTTTCTTAAGTTTAAAAGAAAATATATGAATTGAGACACAAAAACATTTGTTGTACAGTCAACGATTTTATATCCTTGGCTTATGACCGCATATCCACAAAATCTTTCAAAAACATGAGCCATCTGACAACCTTCATGAGTTAAGTCAGGGCTTTCAAAATCATCTTGTGTAAGTTTTAAACTTTTTACAAGTTCTAAAAGTTCAGCTCTGACCATAAACATGGTTCCTGCTACAAATTTATACTTCTTTAGGGGGAGACTATGAGCCTGAATAAACCTGTTTGTTTCTCTATAAGCATCATGCTCATCACATCTTTTATTAAAAGTAGAAATGTTTGGTCCGTGCATACCAATTGAATTATTTTTTTCAAGTCTACACAACACTTTATTAAAAGTTTCTTTATCTTTAATGAACTTTAATAAAGCATTACGCCATCTAGGACCAGCAAACCAAGCAAAAGATTCCCTTGTAGGAATATCTCTTTTTGTATGTAATTTGATTACATAGCTATAGTCACTTAAATTCACTTCATTTAGCACATGAACAAATGGGCCTAAATCAAAACCAAGATTTTTGACAACTTCAACTTTTGAGTTAGGAAAAGATTTTTTTATATCCTCAATTAAATTTGAATTATTTTCGACAAGAGTAAAAAAGTAATCACAATCATAATCTGATAGATTTAAAAGGCATCTCTTTAACTCAGAATAAAGAAATTCATAATAAATGTGAGTATGTACTAAAAGACGTTTCACTGAATAACCTATTGAAATTAACAGAACCTGAACAGATAAGTTTAAAACAAAACTATTTTAACTTACTAGCTATTAAGATAAAAGAAAAAGCTGTAAATATGAACTTTATACCACAAGATATAAGGAGCTCACTTTCATAACTAAATTCAAAATGAATAACTTGACCAAAAGTTGCACAAAATTGACTTTCGATAATGATATAATCACCGCAAAATTTCACAAGGTCAGGAAAAGATGAATAAGCAAAGAGAACAACGTAAAGATATTGATGGATTAAAGGGTATTGCTATATTAGGTGTTATCTTTTATCACCTATTTGATCTTTTAAAATCATCTCACTTATCTCAATCTAACATTTTCAACGGCGGTTTTTTAGGAGTAGATGCTTTCTTCGTTGTATCAGGATTTTTAATTGCGAGTTCAATTTATGGGAAACTATCCATTAATGAATTTTCTTTATGGTCATTCTATAAAAGAAGATTTTTTCGAATTGTACCTCCATTGGTAATCATCTGCTTTTTCTCTCTAATTCTTGGTTATTTTCTCTTACTGTCTGATGTTTACCGCGAACTAAACATCGAAGTTGTAAATGCACTTTTAGGAATAGGCAACTTTAGATTTGCTAATGTTGGAGGATATTTCAGTCTAGATTCATCAGACAGACTCTTGTTGCACACATGGTATCTTTCAATTACTATTCAGTTCTACATTTTATTTCCTTTATGTTTGGTTCTCTTGAATAAGGCTGTTGGTACTAAGCGTATTCCATTAGCATTGTTGACTATTTTTGTAGCACTGTTAATTGTATCTTGCTTAGTTTCTAAAAATGGTAAAGGATATCTTTTAACACAATGCAGAATCTTTGAACTGTTCTTAGGATCTGTTTTATTCTTCTACAAAGATCATATATTTTCATTAGTCTTTACAAAATTCAAAGCCTTACCTGCTGTTGGGGAATTAGCAGGAACAATTCTTCTTATTACGTCGATCTTCACTGTTGAATTGTCTCATGGAATATGGACTCCAAAAAGTTCAGCTTTAACAATTGTTGCTACTGCATTAGTAATTTTATCTCACAATAAACACTCTATAATTGGATTCAAACCGTTATCCACACTAGGTAAAGGTTCATATTCACTATATCTATGGCACTGGCCTTTATTCATATTTGCCTTGCGTTGTGATTATTTAAATTCTCCCTTAAAACTTATTTCTGTTTTCGCAATCATTGCTTTAGTTTCTGCGTTCTCATATAAATTTATAGAAAAGCATAACTTTAAGATCTTAACAGTGCTCATAATGTACGCAGTTTGCTTTGCAAGCTATGCTTATTTTCATTCTGACAGCAGACTAAACTACCTATCAAGTTTTACTGTTGAAGATCTTAAATTTACTCAAATCGCTCCAGAATACACACCAAAAGCAATATTGGCTGAACACGACAAGGTTGTGTGGCATTACGGTCTACAAAAAGAAACTCCTCATATATTCTTTGTTGGCGACTCTAACGCAGGTCACTATCAATATTACTTAATGACACAAAATAAAATACCTGTTTACTTCTTGTCTGTTCCGGCGTCATTAGCTTATGGAAAAGAATTTGCTTCTATGCAAACAGAGTATTTTATTAAAGGTCAAGATAGAGCAGACTTTTATGAACTTTACAAAAAGATGCTATCTATTCTAACTTCTGGCGATAAAGTTATTCTTTCAAACAGATGGGATATTATGTTTGACCTTTATGTTGCAGAAAAACACATCAATAAGACTGATGCAAATTTTGAAAAGTATATTGATGACATTCTTCATGACTTGGATGAACAGATCGCATCTCATCCACAACTTCAGTTCTACATTGTAGGACTAGCAATAGTAACTGATAAAGCACATTTAAACTTTTCAAAACTTAACTTAACAGGTTCTTTCTTATCAAAGATAGTCAATGTCAAAGAGTTCTATCAGAGTAAAGATTACGTTGAAAGAAATGAATTAGTTAACAATAAGCTTATAGCTTATGCAAATTCTCATAGCAATGTAAAATTCATTAACAGAAATGTACCAATAAACCAAGGTAATGGAATTTACTCCATTTTTGAAAATGGAGGTCCTATTTTCTTAGATGCAACACATTACACTAATCGCGGTGGTTGTGTTATAGGAAAATACATCATGGATACAGTGGTAAATGACAAATAAATCAGACGTTTCACTGCTGGTACCAATTGAAACAAGATTAATCAATAAAACTGAATACTAAAATGAAAAGAATAGCTGTTGTTTACTTTGCTTATATCAATAAAGATAAAAATTGGAAAAGAATAATTTCTTCCCAGCTAGCTGATCTGAAAAGATCAGGTATTTTAAGTGAAGCAGATCTATTCATTGAAGTAAGTGATCCTAACAATTTAAATTCTGTTCACTGTTATTTTGATAATCTAAAACTATATTGCAAAGTTGCATATCACAGTAAAAATACTTTTGAATACTATGGTCTTCACAAAGTTTGGGAACTATCAAAGTTAGATTCGAATTATGATTACGTAGCCTATTTTCACACAAAAGGCATGAGTTATAAAAAGAGATGTTCATTAGGTCTAACTTCAGGAAGAAATCCAAGAGAAATTGTCCTAACATACCTAACCTTCAAAAACTATAAAAACACAGTTAGCGTTTTTGATACTAATAAAGGTATAGTTAAAATTGGTGCTTTTCCCAAAAAAGATGATGACAGTTCTGATAAGAGTGGTTGCTTTATTTGGTTTAACTTTTTCTGGCTGCGTTGTGCTTACGCAAGAACTTTAGAAGAACCCATTATTACAGATAATAGGTTCTACTATGAAAACTGGAGTACTAAAGATATCGGAGAAAGAGGTGATGCCTACAAGAGACTCACATTTTCCTTATATTCAAAATCTAACAAAGGATACACTATTCACGAAGCATCAGATACATTGAAGCACTTAAATAAGTTGTACAAATATTTATGGCCTCTGTCAGCATTGTATTTGAGAGCAACTTACAGATAACAGTTAGCAACAGCTCAGATAAACGAAATTTACCTTTAAATCAAACTAATGTTTTTTTGTGGCACTTAAATTTCATTTTTAAACCTAATAGGCAGAGAACATAGTGCTCATGATAATAAGTTAACGATAACATTCTTTGCATGAATGATAACTTTTGATGTTCAACTCCATCGTACTTTATGCAATATTTTCTATCTGATTTAAAAAGCTTTTTAATAAACTTTGAGCTATGAGAAGTCAGTGATTCAAGGTGCTTTACTGAAATATTTGTAATTTTGTAATTTGCTCTACCAGCTTGCTGGTTTCTTCTAAAAAGAAAATGATCTCCATAGAATACTTTTATTTCTTCAGGTATTACGAAATAATTCTTTTTTAATCCAAAATAAGCAGATCCCCAAAAACCTGCCATTTTATCCATTATTTCGAATTTTACTTCGCTATCTTTAGGATATTCATCAAAATCAGACTTAGGAGAGTTTGTTGCACAGTCAATACCTGCCAAACCTATATTTTTATCAGACTTAGAAAAGAAGTCATCCACAGCCTTAAATAAATTTTTTGGAAGAATTAGATCATCATTTAAAATTCCAAAAGTTTTGTATTCTGGATTTGAGAGTTTTATGCCAAGATTCCATGCAGGATTTACAAAGAGATTTTCTTTTTGAGTAAAAACTCTTACCTTGCTAAATTTAGAGTTGAAGCCTTTACAGGAATTATCAATAACAACAACTTCGCCAACAACATCAGATTCTTCGAGTTCACACAGAAGTTTATTCAATACGTCCAAATCTTTTTGCATTGTAGGAATAATAATTGATAGCATTTCACCCTCTTTATAACTTCTGTATATATATTTTGACTTACAAAAATCAAAAAAAACTAAATACTCAATTTTCTTTTGAACGTTAATCTTTTACGGATCTTTCAACATTTATGAATAGAACGAGATCTGGATTTTCCTCTTTTAGAACATTCAAAATTTCATCAGGAGCTGATGTTTGCCTGTGCATATGAACAACAGTTCTAAAATACTCAATTGCATATGGTGTAAAGTATATGCCATAAGAATCTGTGATCAGCATGATTTTTCTTTGATCATGAGCTGAAATGTTTACATATTTTGATCCGAACTCTTCAATCGAATTTGGGTCATACTTTAATGAATAATCTCGTTTAGATTTTAAGTTCTGGACTTTAATCTCTGGCTCATTAGCATTTATGATCAGTGCTTCATCCATAATATTCTTTTGAGGATTGCTTATATTTCTTATCAAATCCCCATTTTCATGTTTAGAAAATGAAAAGTTATATTGTGTCTTTTGATAATCTTCCAGTACTCTTTTCATTACATTATCAAAAGCGATATTTGCACCATATCGATTCCAATGGGTATCGTCGGTATAGTAAAGTGATATATTAGCTTTTGGATCTTTATTAGCACGAAGAACATCATAATTATCAATCACATTAATACCTTGAGATTCAAGATATGTTTTAATTTTATTGAAAAATCTAAACTTACCTGGTTCTCTAATGTATGGATTCATGTACTCAGGATAAATTCCATGCTTATCAGGTCCAATCACCAAATAAACAGGTGCTGAAGTTGATGATTTGATGGCATTTAACAGAGCTAATTTCTTACTTACCATGTAAGGAGAAAAACTCATATCTTCACAATGCTGAGAGTATACAGAATCTGCTGAATTTCCAACAAACAACCAGCCTTTAATACCGTGTACTGTAAATTGAGAATTTGTAAAATTAAAATCAGTAAACACAGACTGCATTGGCTTGTATAAATTCTCAGTTACCGGTAACTTGAACAATAGTCTATCGTTATAAAAATTTACTAAGTTCTGAAAGTAAGCCTTATCACCAATTGTTGGAAAATGGTTAATAACTCTGTTTTCGCTTTTAACCACATAACCATTTGGGGTGATTATAAAACCGGCTATTGGGACAATAAACATTGAAGCAATAACAACCTTTTGTAATATCTTTATCATCGTATTTGCCTCAACTAAAAATTAAAGTAAATGAATGGGTTTTGAGCGCCAAAGAAAAGGACAACTACAGATAAAATCATCAGAAATGAATTAACTGCAAAAGCACCATTGTGAGTTACAGCTTCTTTTGCGTTTGAAGAGTCAAAACTCTTTAATCTAAAGAAAACTAACAGACAACCTATGATAAGAGCGAGGTAATTAAGAATTTCTCCAGTGCATACGCTTGGATTGTCTGTATTAGATAAAAAGAGCATGACAGATAAATAATCAAATGCTTGAGAAATGTTGTCAGCTCTGAAAAGCACCCAACCAATTAGAACGACTAAAAGAGCATATGCATGGGTTAAAAACTTAGGAATTTTGTTTAAAAGATCCCCTAAGAAGATTCTTTCTAAAATTAGAAATAAACCATTATATAAGCCCCACAGCACGAAGGTCATATTTGCTCCATGCCATAAACCACACAAGAAAAATACCACGATTAAATTCAAGTAAATTCTGTGAGTAGGAACTCTAGAACCGCCTAATGGGATGTATACATAATCTCTTAACCATGATGATAGAGATATATGCCAACGTCTCCAAAATTCTTTGATTGAACAACTGCTGTATGGAGCCATAAAGTTCTCAGAGAACTTGAAACCTGCCATTGCAGCTAATCCAATAGCCATATCAGAATAAGCAGAGAAATCAAAATAAATTTGAATCATATACGCAATAGCACCAATCCAAGCATCCATAGTTGAAAGACTATGAACGTTATAAATAAACGCCATATTAGCTAATGGAGCAACTGAATTAGCAATTAAGATCTTTTTATTTACACCTAAAATAAAACGGTATAAACCATAGGTAAATAAATTTGAATCTAATCTTCTAGAACAGAGATCGTCTTTTACCTGCTTATATCTAACAATAGGGCCTGCAATCAAATGAGGAAACATAAAGAAGTATGTTAAAAAGTTAATTACATTACTTCTTCCATTAAGTTCCCCTCTGCTAATATCAATCAGGTAGCTCACAGCATGGAAAGTAAAGAAACTGATACCTAGAGGTAATACTTGTTGCTTAGCATGCAGATTTTCTGCAATTCCCCCATCATGAAGCAAAGATACTAACCAGAAAGAATACTTATAAAATACTAAAGCTAATATATTGATAGTGACGAAGAACACTAATGCAATAACTTTTAGAGTGTCATTTTTTCTTTTAGCTGCTTCTAAAGCATATCCAAAAAAGAAATTTAAAAATCCATATGCTAGTAGGACTTTTAAAGAATGAGTACCACCATCAAAAATATAGAAAAATAAACTAATTAAAATTAATGTTAAATTTCTAATCACGTTCCATTTCTTAGACAAAAAATCTAAGACAAGGAATAATGGTAAAATAAAAAATATAAAAGGAAGACTTGCAAATACCATATTTTATCTTTAATTAATCAATATTAGTCTTAGTACAGTACGAATGGCGTATTCTACAACAAAACAAAAAAATCACAACTTATCAAAACTTCTAAAAAAGCAATTGCCTTACAAATTTATCAGCAACGAAAGTTAATATACACAACTACAGGATAAAACTAGCTGAATATATGACTATCGATATGGTTAAAAGTAATCATAATCATCTGATAACATACTCTTTTCATTCTCTAATATCTCTTTTTGCAGACGAGAAATATCTCTGCTTAATTTGCTTTTAATTTTTTCTTTATTCTTGGATCTCGTTCTCGAACAAGATGATAAAAACTCAGATCGTTTTTTACTAAAACTGTCAATTGAAACAGTTGCAGGATCTATTTGATATTCTTGGTTATCATCTAATGACATATCAAATGAAGTAATAAGATCAATATCAATATTATCAACTACTGACTGATCTTGTTGGATTAGATTTTTAACCTCTTTATCATCATATTCATTCATGATTTTAAAGACTGAATCGTCATGCTCTAAATAATCTAGACAGATTATAAAACCGTAAACAAATCTAAAAGAGCCTCTATTATAAAGAGATCGCCAAATACAAGATCTTTTATATGCTCCTTGAACAATAAAATTAGAATCAGAGAGCTCTACAAAAAATGACTTTCTAGGATAATTTAAATTTATCTCAAAAGATTGTCCGTATGATAAGGAATCATCATTATAAAGAACTGACTCTTTGCATGATCTATACAATTTTTCAAAAGATGAATGTGTTAGGTCTGAGAAAGTATTACATTCATCAAGAATTGCAAAGTAGTAGTCAAAGGCTTTTAAAATTGATTGATATGCTTGCGAGCCCTGTTCAACTACATAGCCTCCGTTAATTTTATAAAAGCCCAGTTCAGATGTATCCAAAAGACCAGATCTAAAAAGAAGTGTTAAATAGCATCCTATCTCATACATTGGAGAAAACTTATTTATTGATGTTTTGCATGCATAGATATCAGCAACTTTAATCAATTTATATATATCATCTTCATTATCTGACTTAACTATTGAGCTAATTGCTTTTTTACAAGATTTTTGAATTAAAAAACGACCAATTTCACTTTGTTTATATAGTAAGAAGGGAAGAGCTTTTACAATAATATTTTCATGATTTTTGCTTCTACTCTTATCGAAATAGATCTTCACAGATAAATTTGAGTTGCCTGAAAGATAATCATCTAAAGTATTTTCTAAGTCACTTTCATCATAATTAAAATCACTTACACCATTTGATAAAGTAATATCAGAAAACACCTTGCCAACATCGTGAAGAAGAGCTAAAAAAATTAACAGTATATGAAGATCTTCTACATTTAAATCTTCATATTTAAAATTTGTGTACTTTGATACTTCAATCGCTTTAAGAGCAACTAACAAGCTGTGTCTAAAAAGTCCCCCACAATCACAGTCATGAAGACACTTTGATGCGGGTGCTATAGAAACAACTTTCGCAAATCTGTAAATGAGAGGATCAATAAGATTAATTCTACTATCTGCAGATATAGATGATGTAGTTTTTATAAGTTGCAAAATAACTTTGTTTTCAGACAAAAGCTCACTCACAGTTCTATAAGAAATCACTCTAGAACCATCTTTTCCATGAACTAAGAAGTTATTCAGAAGATTCACTATATAGATATCACTCTATCTTATAAAAGATTCAACTGTTGTCATAAAACTAAAAAATTCAGTAACAAAGACATTAAAACTCAATACAAAAATTCAAACAATTAATTCTTATGAGAAAATCAATGTTCCTATTAAGCAGATTGCCAGAAGAACAATAGCAATTGACTCTAAAATACATATCTTCTTATACTTTTTAATTTTCTTATCCTTTTTATAGAAATTAGCCTTGTAATCAGGATCAAAAATTCTAGAAATACATTCTCTGCTATCAGCATACAGTTTTGTATGATGTAGCAAATACTCACGTCTCGCAAAATAAGGATCTTTTGTTGTTAATTGTGTTCTTGAACCATTATCAAATTCTCTATGGTTATAAAGAATTTTATCAATTCGGTAAGGGAGTAACCCGGCCTCTACAAATGACATCCACAGATCATAATCCTCTGTCCAACTGTACATGTAAGACTTGTATTTACCAAGCTTTATGAAATCAGATTTTCTAAATAAAGAGCTGTTTACAATACAATTAGCAAAAATAAAACTCTCTTTATTAAATTTTGGAAGATTCCAATCCTCATTTACGGCACCAAACTTTTTAGCCTTACAGTAAACAAAGCCGACATCAGGATTTTCATCAAATACTTTAACTGCTTTCTCAATATATGTTGGTTCAATTGTATCATCACCATCTAAAGGCAGAATATAGAAACCTTTAGCTACGTCAATAGCTTTATTTCTAGAATCTACTACACCAAGATTAGTCTCATTTTTTAAAACAACAATATTGGTATACTTTTTCTTTAATTCGTTCGCAACTTCAAGGGAACCATCTGTTGAGCAATCATCTATAAAAACAATTTCGATATCTTTATAGGTCTGATTTTCAGCTGACATAATTGCATCAGTGATGTATTTTTCTTGATTGAAACAAGGAATAATGATTGAAACTAATTTTGACATATTTCAATAAGTTACATATTAAAAGTTAATCTGTTGGCAGATCTTATTAACTTGATATTACTTTAAGAATTAACAATAAATGACTTAAAGCCATTGCTTCCTATCTTATAATTATATAAGTTTTGCGAAACGAGAGAAAACAGTTACGATGTTTAGATAACAAAACAGTAAATTTCATACATCATACATACAAAAAACAAAACATAACCTATTTTTTTACCAACGAATATTGTCTATCCTCATCACTTACTTTGTAATAAATAATACCTTTATCTTCATAAGTTGAACTGTAACATATAAAGTGAAAAAATTTGTATGAAGCAACACCAACAGAAAATGCAACTAAACAAAAATCAATTGCTGAGGTTGCTTGATAGCAAATAAAAACTCATTTATATCATTTCTCAGTTTATATTTATTATATAATATTTCAAACATTTAAACTCCTTAAATAGAATAAAATACGTCAACACGCACAGTTCGTGTTCACAAAGATGTTGTAGCCAAATTTTAACCAGTTTTAGGCAGATTTATCTGCCTTGTGTTGTGGCTTATTTTATTAAGCCACAACCAAAAGCCTCAGTTGTTACCTACAAAGACGTTCTTTAACAATGTGATTCAGAAATCAAACTCTAACGGAGTTTTCTTTTGCTTTTAATCTTGCTAATTCGTCTTACCAGATTAGCAAGTTTGAAACTGTCGTCTATCTGGTTTTCATGACCTGTAACTTCAAGGTTATCAGGTACATCATTACCTGTAGGTTCTGGCTCTTTGTAAAAGATACCAATGAATCTTTCATCGTTCTCTATTTCTGACATATCTTTAGTAAAGAATGCTTTTAGGAACATGAAGTTGGTTTGAGCTTTTCTAGCTAAAATCTGTAAGCTTTCAAAAGACCATGGCTTACCATTGTAGTAAGGTACATGCTCTCTAATGTAGCTTAATACATTGCAGGCAATCTTGGTGTAGACAATTGAGTTATCGATGTACTCTTTATTTCTTAAAGGTAATGCATCCTGACCAAAGACTGCATCAATCACCCAGTAACTACTTTCAATCTGCCATCTTGAGATAATGATATCATGCATAGTAGCTGCAAAAGAATCATCTAAACTATCAGGAGTAATAGAGCTAATAAAGAACTTGTCTTCTCTGTCTTCAGTCTGAACACCAGAACTTTTATAAATTCTGCTGGTTCTTACTCTGATTGCAGAATGAACATGAGGCCATTTTCTTTCCAACTCTGTGCTTAAGATATCTTCAGCATTGAGAATAGAAATATCTTTAGTCTCAATTCTGCCATGCTCAGTACTGGTTCTGGATGAGGATAGAAGTTCACCTTGAAACTTATCTACATCTAACATACTGAATGCTTCTTCAATTACATCAAAGAGTTCACCTTGGTTAGCTTTAAGGCAGACTAAGAAGTCTGCTAATGCTTTTACTACTACAGCCTCTAAGGTTGTAGCTCTAGTATTGATAGCATCCCAGGTGAGAATACAGTTTCTAAGGTTTAAAGTTGCTATCATCTCAAGGATAGCCTCTGCTTCATGGTTCTTCTTATCTACAGCTCTCTGAGATATGG
This sequence comes from Succinivibrio sp., assembly GCA_050873645.1. Lineage (GTDB taxonomy): Bacteria > Pseudomonadota > Gammaproteobacteria > Enterobacterales > Succinivibrionaceae > Succinivibrio. Next base: position 16,741 of record JBNMJE010000038.1, read on the forward strand.
TTAAACCATACTTGGTTGAATATAGGCTGACCAAATCATAACCTGTGCTCTTACGGGCATCATTACCTTTCTTGGTTGTTTTGTAGCTCTGATATTCTGTCCGTCAGTTGCTATAACATATCTTTGATATAATGACACTCTAACATCTTGGATCATTGAAGTTTAATTCAATAAGTATGATCTCTTAATCACATTTTTAAAGAACAAAATTAGTGTGGCAACTAATTTGTTTGATACAAGTACTCGTTCTGTAAAGTCAATACAGAATTCAATAGTTACATGTAAAACAAAAATAACTGTAATAAAACCGTGGCCAAGAATTCTGTGCCTAAAATAATGTAATGAAACAATCCAAGCATGGAATTAAATCTCTTTAATAATCTAAGTCGACGATAAAAAGAGAAAGCTTTTGGTTTTGACAAATCAAATCTCAATTGTCCACAAAAACACAACAGAACAGCAAAACAAACAGCAACATTAAGCATAGCAAAATAAAATATAGAATTTATGTGATTAATGTAGCTATATATAAAAAGACGTACATTCCAAATGAAGATAAATAAAGTCATTACTATATATTTAGTATTTCTTATGTGTAATTTCATAAAACGCCTCAATTTTATTCGTGAATTAAATTCATTATACCTTAAATTCAAGATATATGCATATAAAAACTAATTTATTTCGCAAATTATTTATACATGTCAATAAAATTGATATATGTCAATTAAATTGACATATCAATTATATGAATACGTCAATAAAATTGATATAAAAGAGTTTTACGACTCATCAAATGCGAGTCTATCGTATTTGAATTAAATACACTTAATACTTTTGTTAAGTATAAGACTATAGAATTGTTAAACTTTTCGGAAAAATTGGGGTGATCAAGGCTTTTAATAATTTACTAATAATCATCAAATAGACAATATGAAGTGACCTCCGCGAATGTAAATTCGTGGATTTACCGTGTAAACTGTAGATGTTAAAAATTTAACAGAAACGGATTTACCGCATACATTAGGAAGGTCACTTATGAATAAGATAATCTATATTGGAA
>JBNMJE010000039.1:0-17714 GCA_050873645.1 Succinivibrio sp.
AATGCCAAAATGCAGAATTGGGCTAAAGTTTTAAACCAGCTATCCTGTCTGGATGAAACATCTGATAGAATAGCTAGGTATATTAGATAAATATTCAGAGTGGACTTAATGGTGTTTACACAGTTTATCGTTCACTCTCAAAAACTACGACATAAAAAAGAATAGCTTAGCTGCCATGAAATTAAAATTTGCTACATAGCAAACCAAGCAATACAACATTACAAACCTGCGAGATCTTTTACATCTATCTCATTATCTTGGGTTACTATTTCAGTATTAGGATCAACGATAATTTCTCTGAGTAATACACCATCTATTTTGCATTTTTCTAAAAGCTCATCCATACTTGAGTATTGACCGATGGTGTCATAATCAGCATCACACCAACCATCTACCCACTTAAAATGAACCAGAAAAACCCAAAACTTCACACCTGGGACTCGATATGCAAAGGTTGGTGTCAGATATTCATTATTTATTCTGTAGGTTTCACCTTTGTATATAAACTCAATTGCCACGAATTTATTTTTGTCTTTTCGACGTTCATCCATGTCATCTAGAAAATCATCTAGAGTCTTGTAAAAATTGACACCGTCATCTGACATATAACACCTCAACTTTACCCTTCTGTGGATACATACCTACATTCTCGTAAAATAACCATCTCAACGCTTACACTTATGTCCGCGAGCTTGACGCAAGATGGCCAAGTTCTTGGCGGAGGACTCGTAAAAGACGGCTCTTTGTCTTAACAATAATCATTGATTATTCCAGAATAAGGAATATCTGAAAAACTCTTAGCAAATAATCAATTTTTGTCATGATCCATAATTTACGGAAAGCTCTACAGCATCACAGAAATAAATAATGGAAAAGAAGCTCTACCGGCCACAAAGAGATAGGCAGAATTGAAATTGATACAGCTAAGAAAAAAGCAAATGATTGATGGTAGATTTAGTAAAAAGCTCACCTCCGCCACAAGTCTGAATCATTTCCCGTGATTTAGTCTTAGTATTTGGAGGTAAGCTCTTATCTTTAGTCCATCTCAAAGGCAAGGGTAAAGGTTGTGCCTTCACCTAGTTTTGAATCAACATCGATAGTGCCATGACACTCTTCGACGATGTGTTTTACGATAGTAAGACCTAAACCTGTACTATCTTTATTGGAATGACTTCTGTCGACACAGAAGAATCTTTCAAAGATTCTGTCTTGATCTTCTTTTGGAATACCAATACCAGTATCTTTTACCACGATAAAGAACTTGTGTTCTTGGCTAAAGATCTTGCAATTAACAGTACCATTCTCTTTATTGTATTTAATGGCATTATCAATTAGGTTGTAGAGAATTTCTGACATATATCTACGTACGAAGTTCATCTCTAGATCTTCACTATCAAGCACTAAGGTTACGCCCTTTTTAGCAGCTTTCTCTTTTAGAGAATCGACTACGCTTTCAGAGAGTGACTTTAAGTTTAGATGCTCACTTTGAGCTTTTACACCAGACTCGACCTTTGATAAGAACATGATGTCGTTAATCATGTTCAAAAGAGCCTGACCTTCAGAGCGGATCTTTTTACCAAAGTTCTGCAGATCCTCAGGACGCACAATACCGTTTTCAATGAGTTCAGCTCTGCCAATGATAGATTGCAGAGGAGTCTTTAACTCATGAGATACGTTTGAAGCAAACTCCTGACGCTGCAACTGTAATTGCTTAGCTTTAGTAATATCAACTAATAAGAGTACGAAACCTACTAATTTATCGTTTTCGGTGATCTTATTGAAAATAAGTTTGTAGTATTTACCTGATAACTCAATATCCTGTTTTACACTCTCAATTTCTTCTCTTTTCTCATAGATTGAGCAAAAGATTGGAGAACGGTTGATATTAAGTAAGCTCCCGCCTTTGTATTTTTCAGGATCGTCTAAATTAAAAATAGCCTGCGCGCTCTGGTTAATTAAGATCACCTCACCTTTCTTATTCAAAAAGATGATGCCCTCTGACATATAGGCAGTCATAACTTTAATTTGAGAGTGAGCTGCAGTTACTTTACGTAAGAGCTTTTTAATACGGTGCTGGTGAGAATCGATTCTCTCTAAAAAAGGCTTTAACTCGTCATAGACTTCGTTATCAGTAGGATTGTTCAAATCAATCTTATTGATAGGACTTACAATCTTAGCTGAAATTCTCTTAGCTAAAATAACTGACACTACGATAGCTAACAGCAGAATGATAAGCAGGTGTAAACCTAATGAGAGTGCCTGTGAAAAGATGTTGTCTGTAGTGTAGGCACAGCGCAACACGTCACCTGACTTTAACCTTACAGCATAGTAGACAGTTCTCTTACCTAATGTTGAAGAGTATCTGTAAACTCTACTTTTACCGGTTTTCTCAGCCTGACGGAATTCATCTCTATCAGCGTGATTCTCTAAAGTTGAGGCATTTACCTGAGAATCAAAATACACAGAACCATCTTTATGGATTAGGTTGATTCTGTAATCGTCAATGGTTAACAGAGTCAAATCCATATCAGGATTCTTGTTGAGAGCATCTTCTAACTTGGTTGTAAAAGAAATAAGACCATCACTGTCAGCCTTAATCAGCTGATAGGATGAAATTACAAGAGATGCTCCCAAACCTAAAATTAGAACCAAAATGGTTGTAAAAAATACGGAGCGAAAGATCCTTGAAATCATGAGTCTGCCTTGTATCCAATACCTCTTACAGTCTGAATAACATTCTCAAGCTCTCCTAATTTTGAACGCAGAGCTCTGATATGAACGTCAACAGTTCTGTTTTCACCATCATAATCAATACCCCAGATGAGATTTAATAATTCATCTCGGCTGTAGACTCGACCTGGATGTTTAATTAGAAGTAATAGCAACTCAAATTCTTTTAATGACAAGTCTAGTTTCTTCTCATCAGCAATCACAGAGTGCTTTACTTCGTTAATTACAATCTTGCCAAACTTAACCTCGCCTTTAGCATCGCTACCTTCATTAGAGCGACGTAAAATTGCTTTAATTCTGGCTACCATTTCCATAACAGAAAATGGCTTGGTCATATAGTCATCAGCACCTAAATCTAGGGCTTTAATCTTTTCATACTCAGCACCACGTGCTGTAGCCATAATCACAGGGAGTTTTGCTGTCTTTGGATTTGCTCTTAATTTCTTGAGAACATCAACACCACTCATATCTGGCAACATCACATCTAGAACTACAAGCTCAGGCAGTTCCTTTGCTATAGCTTGAAAAAAGCTCTGTCCATCGGCAAAGCCTTCTGCCTTAAAATTCATTGAATTGAGTGTATAAAGCTCAAGTTCTCTAATATCAGCATCATCTTCAAGACAGTAAATCATATAAGCCTACTCCTGACCTGTTAGTTTGCCTGTGAGCATGTATTGAGTACATCTTGCGACATTGCAGGAGTGATCACCAATACGCTCTAAGTATTTTGCAATCATTAAAAGATCAAGTGAATAGCTAGCATCATTTTCAGAGCTCTTGATCTCATGAATTAAAGTATCTTTAATGGTGAAAAAGTACTTATCTACTACTGTATCATGCTTTATGACATTTGCAGCTAAAGTTCCATCTTTGTTTACAAATGAATCGATACTCTTTTTAACCATATCGATAGCTTCTTCACTCATCTTTTCTATTAGCAGAATGTCATCACCTTTGTAGTTAAAGTCAAAGTGAGTGATGATTTCTGCAATGGCAATAGCCTGAGTACCAATACGCTCAACATCAGATACTAATTTTAAGGTTGCAGATACTACTAACATATCGTGAGCTACAGGCTGCTGTCTTAACAGAGTTTTAATACACAGACTTTCAATCTCACGAGCTTTTGAATTTAAGTCATAGTCTTTTCTATAAATGCTCAAAGCCTTTTCTTTATCATGGGTTTTGAATGCTTCAAAAGCATTTGTAAGGCTTTCTTCACATGCTGATGACATTAGGATCAGAGAATTGTTAATCTGTGACATCAGCTCATCTAACTGGAATCTCATTTTTATACTCCTATAAAGCCAAATTGCTTTAGCCAAATCTTCCGGTTACATAGTCTTCACAACGCTTATCTTTAGGTTTGGTAAAGATGTTATCAGTGCTATCACACTCAACAAGATCACCTAATAAGAAGAATGCAGTTCTATCTGATATTCTTAATGCCTGTTGCATATTGTGAGTAACTATCACAATGGTGTATTTCTTTTTAAGTTCACAGGTAAGCTCTTCGATTTTGCCTGTAGAAATAGGATCTAGTGCTGAGGTAGGCTCATCCATAAGTAAGATCTCAGGCTCTACAGCTAGAGCTCTGGCAATACACAATCTTTGCTGCTGACCGCCTGACAGACCTAAAGCAGAAGACTTTAATCTGTCTTTTACCTCATCAAAGATGGCAGCTTTTTTCAAAGACTTTTCTACTAACTCATCTAGAGCTGACTTGTTTCTGATACCGTGAATTCTTGGGCCATAAGCAATGTTGTCATAGATAGACATCGCAAATGGATTTGGCTTTTGGAAAACCATACCAATATCTTTACGCAATGCACTTACGTTTATCTTGGTATTAACTAATTCAGTACCTTTAAACTTGATTGAACCATCAACTTTCAGGCCTTCAATTAAATCGTTCATACGATTTAATGAACGTAAAAAGGTAGACTTACCGCATCCTGATGGACCAATAAGGGCTGTGAGCTCATGCTCGTTGATATGCATATTGATGTTATGCAGTGCATGATTGTCACCATAGTAAAGATTAAAGTTTTTTACATCGATAATTGGTGTGGTATTCATTTCTAGTACCTTTTATTCTGAATTCTTTTTGATAACTTGCTTGCGGTGTAATTGATTAAGAGGCTCATGAAAAGCATGATGGCTGCAATTACGAAAGCAACATCAAACTCGCCTTGCTCTTTAGCATAGACATACAAAGCAACCGTTAAAGTTGAACCTGATGATGACATCGCATCAATAAAACCATTTACCTTATGGGCAAAACCTGCGGTAAATAAAAGAGCTGCTGACTCACCTAACATTCTGCCGATGGCGAGAATACAGCCAGTAACAATACCGTCGATACAGCAAGGTAAAACTACAGTTCTAATTGAGTACCACTTATTAGCTCCAAGACCGAAAGCACCTTCTCTGTATGAAGATGGAACAGAATCCAAGCTTTCCTGAGTTGTTCTAATAATGGTAGGTAAGTTCATGATGGTAAGGGTCAGGGCACCTGCCAATAATGAGGTCTTAAGACCAAAGTACTGACAGAAAATGAGCATACCGACCAGACCATAAATAATTGAAGGAATACCGGCTAAACTTTCAATTGCATATTCAATGGCACTTTTTACTTTGATGTTTTTGGCGTATTCAGATAGATATACCGCAGCACCTACACCTAATGGAAGTACAAAGACTAAAGTTGCAATCACGATATAGATGGTGTTTAAGATATCTGGTAACACACCGATGGTGTCGTTGATGTAACTAGGCTTAGTACTTAATAACTGCCATGAAACATGAGGAATAGCTCTTATAAAGACATATAAAATGATGAAAAGCACTACCGCTACAGTGATAGCTGTAGCAAGGTATGCTAGCGACAGCATAACTTTCTGGTAGATGTTTCTTCTTAAAGCATTGTTCATATTACTTGCTGCCTCTCTTCTTTAATACAAGATTTAACAGTGCATTGATTATCATGATGAAGATGAACAGCACTAGAGCAATTGAGAACAGAGCCTGACGCTGCAGACCTGCTGAATATGACATTTCGGAAGCAACAGCTGTAGTTAAGAATCTTACTGATTCAAACAGGCCTGGCATATTAGCTACGTTACCTGCTACCATCATTACCGCCATAGCTTCACCGATGGCTCTACCTACACCTAAAACTACTGCTACACCAATACCACGACGGGCTGCAGGAACTACAACTTTGTAGACAGTCTCAACTTTGTTAGCACCTAGAGCTAATGAACCTAACTCATACTCATGAGGTACAGACTCTAAAGCTCCAATTGATACCTTAATAATTGATGGCAGAATCATAATTGAGAGCACTAATATGGCTGCTAGTAATGATGAGCCGTCTGCTAAACCGAAGATGTTTTTGATAGCTGGTACTAAAACCAACATACCAATAAAACCGAAAACTACTGATGGGATACCTGCTAGAAGATCAACTACAGATTCAATGAACTGCTTTACTCTTAATGGAGCAAATTTAGCTAGGTATACAGAACTAAAGAAACCGATTGGAAGACCAATAAAAATAGCACCGAAGGTACCGTAAACAGAGGTCAGAATGAATGGCATGATACCGAACTTTGGATCGGCTGCTGTTGATGCCCATTTGGTTCCAAAGATAAAGTCAAAAAAGCCTATTTCATGAATTGCAGGAATTCCAGAAATAATTAGATACAGACAGATGACCACTACGAATACGATATTGAGGTAACCTAGAATGGTAAACACCCAGGTGGCTATCATATCTGCGCATTCTTGATGATTTCTTAATTGCATAAAATAATAACTGCAGGATTAAATCCTGCAGCTCCATGATAATGATTGATTACTTCTTAGCAGGAACAACGCCAGCCTTTACAATTAAAGGCTTAGCCTCATCTGACATAGCGTAGTCAATGAATGCCTTTGCATCCTTTGAAGGCTGTTTAGCCTTGTTTAGAACGAATACGAATGGACGCTGTAACTTGTAGCTCTTGTCTAAAACTGTTTCCTCTGATGGAACAACACCGTTGAAAGATAGAACCTTGATTGAATCATTTACAGCTGATAGAGAAGCATAACCGATTGCATTCTCGTTCTGACCTACAGTGGTAATAACATCACCAGTTGAGGTTAATTCCTGACGATATTTGCATGAATCCTTAGTACCGGTTACAGACTCGAAACCATCACGGGTACCTGAACCTGCTTCACGACCAATTAAAACTACAGGAGCATCAGCACCACCTAAATTTTTCCAGTTGGTGATCTTGCCTGTAAATACATCTTTAATCTGCTCAGTAGTGATATCAGTTAACTTGTTTGACTTGTTAACAACGATTACGATGCCGTCGTATGCAACATCGATACCCTGTAATTTTTCCTGTTCCTGAGCTTTTAAGGCTCTGGATGACAGACCGATGTCAGCACGACCTTCTAAAGCAGCAGTGATACCAGCACCTGAACCAGTTGGATTGTAGGTAACATCGATTCCGTTGCCTTCAAATGACTCAATCAGAATACCCATTACCTTTTCCATTGAAGTTGAACCGTCAGTAATAACAGCACCGGCATTAGCAGATGCAGAAAAACCTAATACACAACCACAAACTGCTGATAACAATGTCTTGTTAAATTTCATTTTTAAAATCTCCATATCAATCGACATGATTAAGATACAAAGACTTTGTTAACTTACTAATGTGCAATTGTTAAAATTTTGTAAATAGAGTAAAAGAGCATTGCCAAGCGGTTTTATTAGTTTTTTAACATAAATTGTTAAGTGCAAAAGAAAGGATTTATTGCTTTTCTGGAAATATCTTCTTACATGAACTGCTATACAGGAGCTAAAAGATAACCACAAATCTGTTTACAAAAAGTTATAAGTGAATGGTATGTAGAGAACGGCGATACATTTATGCAAATTTAAACTGTGCGCACTCTTTTTGTTGTTGAAAAAAAAGATTGCATCGTAAAGCAAAACCACAGGGAAATGCTCTGTTACAGACAGCTGGTGTTGAATAATACACAATTGGATGTTATCAGATCTGCAGTTAATGACCGATGACAGTGTTAATTGCTGAGTTTTATTCATAATCCAACATTAGGAGCAGGACGATAACCTGCTCCTTTCACATTTGAAAGATATATTCACCATGTCTGAATACATCTGTGTAACCTTATCTGAATCAGTCTTTACTGAATTATTCTTCTCTGGTTTAGAGTTACAGCAATATGCTCAAGGCTCACCGTATGTCATCTGACCGTCCTTTATTTTTATAAAGGATACATCAGACAGTGCTTCGTTACCCTGAATATCTGACATTGAGAACATATAGGCATAGGTACCGTCAGGCAGGGCTGAATCCTCAAGTGACCAGTTAGAACTTAAAGTAAAGCTGTCAGTCTCAACCTCACTTGTATCATCCTCACTGTCAGCCATTTTCTGCATTAAGGTTGTGATCCTGTCACCAGGTTTCAGTTTGATTAAATTCTTGTCAGGCATACCTGCACTGGTTATACGGCGCGCTCCTAATACCACATATTTACTCTGTTTGAAGTCATACAGAGCCTCAATGACAGAGCGGACTCCATTTAAAATCACTGGAATTGAGTAGTAGTTGTAATTTTCAAGATCTGCAGTAGTTTCAAGATACACAAGATGACCGTCTAAAGTCGGCCAGTTACCGTTGAAATTATCCCTGAAGATACCGTTATCCCAGTCCTGAAACATATCAATATCGTCACCGAAAACTGTGACGTCATTTTTATCGTTGAGTGTTGCAAGATAAAAACGCACCGAATCTATATACTTTAAAGATTTGTCATCAAGAGTCATTTCAAGGGCAGGAGTGCCGTCGTCTCTGGTAACTACCTCCACCTTTGTATCCTCAAGTGAGCTTATATCCATCTTCTGCATTGGAGCTATAGATTCTGAGATTAGGGTTACATTGTTTTCAACAAGCCCCTGAATAAAGGAAATCGGATCCTGATCTTTTCCAGGTTTTTCATTTAACAGCGACTGCAGAGCTGTATTGACACTGTGGTTTACAGTATTTGCAATAAAATCTACTGCACCACCAGAACTACTGTGCTCTGGCTTTTCTGATGAATCGGACTCAGAAGGTTCTGAACTTACATGAGACTCAGGCTGTGAGGTTGAAGACAGTTCTGAAGAAGCGGCATCATCACCTTCGCTTGTGATAGCTTCAAGCATTGAGTTTGCGGTATTTCCGTCAATAAAACCGTGCTGAAGACCGTAGGTCAGGATAAAGGAATTTACAAGACCGTTTTCAACCATCATGGCATAACTGTCCTCATCAGAGTCAAATGGATAGTAGCATGACAGTCCAGATGCCTGATGAGCAGGTCCGCTTACCTGATATAAAACAGCATCTTTGAGGTACTGTTGCATTTTTCCTGCAGCAGGATGTCTCTCTTTAGATGCGTCAGAAACTTTAGAAATAAAGTCTCCCATATCCACCATGTTGGAGTAACCTGAGGACTTTGAATTTGAGAAATTCTCTGATCGTGTTGCAGCTCTACCGATTGTGGCATAGAAGGAGTCATTTTCTGAAGCCTGCATCAGGGCGTACATACCAAAGATATTCCAGGCTTTGATCATTGGACTGATTTTACTCAAATCGATTAGAGACAGGGTTGCTGTCTGTTCTGTCTCCTCATCCTCACAGCCCCTGTAATAGGCATCACAGATACTCTTACCTAACTGAACGGCACTCTGTGATGTATTCTCTGCAAGAGCATTTAACCACAGGGTATACTGCCAGCCGTTACCAGGTTCTACCTCCTGAGAAGCTACAAAATAGTGTCCATAGGGTTCAATGCTTGCTGCAGTATCCACAGTAGCCATAAGACAGGTGTCAAAACCTATAAGTTCAAAAGGTTTTACTGCAGGGGCGTCACCGTAAACCGATGAAAGTGCATTCCTTAATTCTGACAGACAAATCGAATCAAAACTGTAATTCTCGTCATTGGCAAAACCGAACACACTTCCGCCGCCATGATCCCAGAAGAGCAAAACATTGTGATCTGACGAATAGTTCTTTTGACAGAAATTTAAAAAGTTATACAGGGTTCTGCCATCTCCCATGTTTGTCTGAGGTAATTCCTCAATTAAATTAAGCTCTCCGTCCCTTACCATAAAACGGGAGATTTTTTTTGAGGATATGCCAAAGTTCTGCCATTTGTTTGCACCTCCGGTCTGAATGATCACGGTCACCTCATCTGAAGGAGAGGCATCTATCATTTCACTTATATCTGCAGTGGCAGCACCATAGTTGCTTTCAAGATCACTGCCGCACATATAAACAAACACAGACCAGGAATCTGCCATTGCACTAAATGGTGTGCACACAAGCGCAACAGCTATACAGACATAAGACAGTAAAGTTCGCATATGACCACCTGTAACCAAAATATCCCAAAACAGGAATCAATCCTTAATCTCTGCTATTCCATGAGTTTTAACAGCTCGTCATGTCTGTCTTTGTCTCTTTGCATAGAAACATTAAAAGTCCCTAACTGACTGCTCTGAACCTTTTGAACAGTACTGCCATCTGATGAAAGTAAAACATCCACATTGTTGTCTATTACTGTTGGAATATAGTCAAACAGACAGGCGGCGCTGTTCATTTTCCATTCACCGAAAGCAAGTAAAAACACAGGAGAGCTGTCTTCAGTTTCAAGAGTAAAGAACTTGTCTGACATAAAGTCCTTTGCTTTTTTAAGAGCCGCCTCATCATCATTTACGACAATATCACAGGCACATCTGTACATTGAAAGCAGAACATCATGAGACTGCTGAGATCTTTCTCCATAGGCTTTGTCGTAAATACCAAGAGCATCAGCAAAAGTATCCATAGCTTTGGCATACTGGCCGCAGGAGTGTTCAAACAGGCCCTTTTCATTGAGCACCGAGGCCATTGCAGGATGCTCTTTACCATATGCTGAAGAGGCAACAGAAACAGCCTTCTCTATATATGAGCTTGCCTCATCCGTGTTATTCTGTCTTTGGGCGCATACACTCAAGCTTTTTAAGACACTGATAACGGTACTTGCATTGCCTGACTGTTTTTCTGACAGCTCAAGAGCTTTTGAAAACAGTTTCTGGGCTCTGGCATAATTTTTCTTTTCAAAAGCAATCGAGGCTTTGTTCTGGAAGAAGCTAGGCTCTTCAATTCCCAGTTTTTCATAGATCTTTTCACTTTCACCGATTGCATCTTCAGCCTTTTCAATGTCACCTGATCTAAGATATGAAAGGCTCAGTGCAGACAGAGATGAAGCCACCTTCTGACTGTTTTCCCCTGCGGTTGTGCGTCTTATATCAAGAGACTGCAAGCCATATTTCACAGCCTCGTCATGTCTGTTAAGAGCCGTGCAGATCCCAACCATGAGCTGACTTATATCTGAAAGTTCCTCATCCTTCTCATCTTCTTTAAAAAATGAAAGAGCCTTTCGTCCTGTTTCATATGCTTCTTCATAGTCTCCTAAAAAAAACAGTGCTCCTGCTTTAAGTTCATTCAAACGGGGTAGCCAGTATTTATCCTGTTTCTTTTCAGCTGTTTTTAAGGCTTCCTCAAGAAGAGCAAACGCATCACTTTTGTCATCAGAATATTCCATCAGAAATGAGGCTTCATCGTAGATATACTGCAGATTGTCTTTATCAGTCTCTCTTCTCTGAGCTAAAGCCTCATAGGCGCCGTTCAAATCATTGCTGCTCAACTTTTGCTCATAAGTGGCGTACAGCGAGGCAGCGTCATCGGATGCATTAGCAAAACCGGCACTTAATGAAAGAACCAGTGAAAGTAAAATTCTATTAAATTTCATATAACTCCCAGAGTTTGTGTTTTATTTCTCTGTATGACAAATATCCTACCAGCGGGAGCTGGCTCCACCGCCCCCAGAGCTTCCTCCCCCAAAACTGCCACCTGAAGAAGAGGAGAAACCGCCAGTGCTACCACTTAGGAAACTGTCATTATCGTCATCATCGTCATCTATTTTGTATGAACGTTTAACTTCATATCCGCAGTAAGAACAGCGTTTTACTTCCTCAAGATAAGTATGATGGTGCTTTTTTCTTTCTTTCTCACTTATCTTTTTTAAGGTTTTGCGTCTGCCACAGTTAGGGCATTTTTCAAACAGGTTCCAAAGCATCACGCCTGCTGCAACAGCAAAGATCAGAACTACAGTTGCGATGATTGTGACAAGTGTAATTAAAAAGTCATCATCGTCACTGTCAGCCACCGAACTCTCATCATCTGACTCTGATTTGCCTTCTGCGGCAAGGCGCTCATACAGGGCATCAATACCTGCCCTCATGCCTTCGTTTATTTTTCCCTCTTTAAAAAAAGGGATCATCTTCTGCTGCTGTATACGCTTGCAGACGGCATCCGGAAGCTCTCCTTCAAGACCGTAACCTGTATGGAAACGGATAATGTGCTGATCTTCAACATAGGTAAGCAGAAGACCGTCATTTTTATCCCTCTGTCCTATTCCCCATTTTCTGAACAGCTCCTGAGAGAATTCAAAGACATCACTGTCGCCAACTGATGGAAGTACTACCACAACTGACTGTATACCTGTGTCCTTTTCGAGCTGAGTAAGTTTTTCGTTAAGATATGAAACCGTATCATGAGTAAGTAGAGAGGCGGGATCACTTACATGAAATGAGGTATTCTCAAGTCTTGGATTTGGAACTGTGTCTACTGTATAAAAGTCAGATGCAAAGGCACTTAACATAAAAATAAGGCTTAATGCAAAAATGACAGCAGTTATCCTGTGAAGTCCTGCTGATAACACAGAGTGCCTAAGTAAATTCATGCTCGAACCTTAAAATGAAACCTCAGGACTGTCTTCTGAATGCTCTTTTACCTTCAGGTATGCTTTTGATTCAAAGCCAAACAGAGAAGCTAAAATATTTTTAGGGAATTTTCTGACCCCGGTATTGAATGCATTTACTGCATCATTGAAGTCTTTACGAGCAACTGCAATACGGTTTTCAGTACCTTCAAGCTGTGCCTGCAGCTCTAAAAAATTCTGATTTGCCTTAAGATCAGGATAATTTTCAGCGACAGCAATCAGACGACCTAAAGCCTGAGTGATAGCCCCCTGAGTCTCTTCAAATTTCTTTAAATCCTCCTCAGAAGGATTACTGACGTTCTGAAAAGACTTTGCTCTTAAGGCTGTCAGATTTTCAAGAGTTTCCTTTTCATGTGTGGCATATCCTTTGACGGTATTTACAAGATTAGGAATGAGATCTGCGCGGCGCTGATACTGAACTTCGACATTAGACCATTTTGCAGAAGTACTCTCATCCATTGATACAAGACTGTTATATGAAAAAATGCAATATAGAACCAGAAAGGCAAAAACTGCACTTAACACCATAGAGGTACGACTTTTAAACATGGGAGCTCTCCTGTAAAGTTAATGTATAAATTATTGTATAGAGTTATTGTATTGACTGTCTGTATTGAATGACTGTACTGACAGGCAGTAGCGTTCAAAAAGAAAACAGTAAGAAAAAAAACATTTGTATGTTAATTTATTAAACAGCGATTTTCAGAAAATTTCACAAAAATATTCTTCCGATTATTTACTGATTTTCTTTAAAAATTTCCCCTTATTAAATGTGCTTCGCAAAAACAAAACCACGAATTTGCGCAAATAAATATAAATTATCCAACAATCAAGAAGTTAACATAAATATTAGCCCACTTAAAAGATTAAGATATATAAGCCTCTTTATAGTGCACTTCTGATTATTTTGGAACAGACACACTATCAGATAAAGTTCGACAGCCTTCACTTAAAAAATTCACCATAAACATATAGTAGCCTCAATATGAGTTTTTACGGACATATTTAAATGTAAAAATGAGATATAACTCAATAAATCAGCATATAAACTAAAGTGAATTTTATTATATTGCTTGTGTACAATATTTTAATCAATTATACTCAATCTGTGAGTGGTGTAAGTTAGAACTGATCTATTGCCTTTTAAGTCACACTGCTTATCTTACGGTCTCTTATATTATTTATATGGGATTTTTTTTCAAACAAAAGGACTCAATATGAAACGTGCTTTGATGATCATTGGCCTTGCTGTCGCTATGACAGGTGGTTCTTTTGCTGTTCAGGCTGAAGAAACCGATGTTGCCAAGGTTAAGTGCAGCGAATTTATTCAGGACAAGGAAAGTATGGGTATGCTTTTAATGTGGCTTGATGGATACGCATCACAGAAAAGCGACAATACCGTATTAAGCGATGAGTGGATTGAGAAATTAGGAGCTCACATGGGTAAATACTGTTCTGAGAATCCTGACACAACTATTCTTGATGCAGCTCAGGCTATGGAAGAATAACAGAATTAACGGAGTTTATTATGAAAAAATTACTAGCTTCAGCAGTAGCTGCACTAGCATTAACCGTCACCGCCAACGTTGCCTCAGCTGAAGAGCAGGATGTTGCAAAGATTAAGTGTTCAGAGTTTTTACAGAGCGGTAGCACCATGCCTCTTTTAATCATGTGGATCGATGGCTACCTCTCAGCTGCATCTGACAACACCACCATGGATGACGCCTATATTGAGGAATTAGGCAACAAATTAGGTGAATTCTGTGGCAAGAATCAGAACGCTACCCTATGGGATGCAATCAGTTCTTTAAGTGATGAATAATCCTTAAAACCACACTCAAAGAGGCGGACTGTCATAAAGTCCGCTCTCTTTGTTTTACAGATCTCTTTCTCCTCAGCACTGTTAACCCCATCTCCTATCTGAATGCTTTTCACAAAAAAAAGGGCAACTTCAGATCACCGAAATTGCCCGAATGTGTAAACTAAGGTACAGTCTCTCCAATACCTATATACCTCATTTACAAGAGCTTAGTTATGATCACGCCTCCTTTTTGAAGACATGAACAGTCATAAAGGTGACTGAACAGTACCTGTTCATTGTTTATTGTGACATCTAAAGGTGAATTGCCAGCGTTTATATATACTTTTAATACTTCATCAGCAGAATGTTTTTCATATTTAATGAATCTGCCGTCTTCTGAATGCCAAGTTATGTTCTGGCTTTCGCAGGCTTTATGCTGTTTACGCAGTGAGATCAGTGACTTTACAGTATTGATGGTCTTGTCATAAACCTTATTTTCAATGTCTTTCCATGGCATTGGTCTTCTGTTGTCAGGATCATTCTTTCCTTCAAGAGCAATCTCTGTGCCATAGTAAATACATGGAGAACCAGGCATGGTAACCAGTACACTAAGCTGCTGTATAAGCTTGTCATAACTTCCGCAGCGTGTAATGGCTCTGTCCACGTCGTGGCTGTCAAGGAAGTTAAATACAACCTGATTAACCTGTTTCATATACAGAGAATAACAGTAATTCATCATGTACATAAAATCGTCAGAGCTTAAGGTCTCATCGACAAAGAAGTTACTTAATGACTGCATGAAAGGATAGTTCATTACAGAATCATACTCGTCCCCTAACAGGTATGGTGTTGAATCCATCCAGATCTCACCTAATAAGAACAGATCAGGTTTTACAGCCTTTAATTCGCGATGCAGTTTCTTAATAAAAGCGTGAGAAATCTCATTTCCAACATCAAATCTGATGCCGTCAATGTTCCACATTTCAATCCAGTCTTTGCATACTTTAGTAAAGTAGTCCATAACCTCAGGATTTGAAGTATCAAGCTTTGGCATTTCATCTACGAAGGCAAAGCTGTAGTATCTTCCGTCCTTGGTGTTTCCATCAAAACTGAAATTGTCCTTTTTAACAAAATACCAGTCATAATATTTTGAGTTTTTGCCATTTTTCACAACATCCTGCCAGGCGAAAAAGCCTCGACCAGAATGATTGAAAACAGCATCGATCATGACCTTAATTCCCAGAGATTGTGCCTTTTCTACCAGTTTTCTAAAGTACTCATTGTCTCCAAAGTCAGGATCGATATGCTCATAGTCTGAGATGTTATATTTGTGATTCTCAGTTGAGGTAACAAGTGGAGTGAAATAAATGCCTGTAATGCCAAGATCTTTTAGATACTCCAGCTTACTCATTGCACCCTTCAGGTTTCCACCATAAAAGGAATCTCTGGTTAGCGATTTATAATCATCCCAGTCGTTTAACTGCTTATTGCCCTCATAATCGAGCTTGCAGAATCTGTCAGGAAATATCTGATACCAGAAGATATCTTCAGCCCACTTAGGATGTGTACAGATATCGGCACGGTTCATCCAGGCAAATTTGTAGAAATGTCTGATGATGTTGTCCTTTTTCATGAAATCCTTGTCATGGACTCCATCTTCAAACAGATAGCATAACTCGTCACCAGCATAGATTTCAAAATAGTACTGAATACGCTTAAATTCTGGTTTTAAGGTGACAGACCAGATTAATTCGTGTGAAAGCTCTTTTTCAATATGAAGTTCAAGAGGCTGACCTGACCATGGATCAGTACCGGAACAGCCGAAAATGTATGGATCGGCATGAACAATCACTACTTTACTGATTGATTTATTGGTTTTTAC
Organism: Succinivibrio sp.; assembly: GCA_050873645.1. Taxonomy (GTDB): domain Bacteria; phylum Pseudomonadota; class Gammaproteobacteria; order Enterobacterales; family Succinivibrionaceae; genus Succinivibrio. Next base: position 16,305 of record JBNMJE010000039.1, read on the forward strand.
ATTGATGACCAGCTCATCTTCATTTAAAGAATAACAATCAGTAAAAGCGCACTTGTGTGATATTCCTTCTACAAGCATACAATATGCTCCTTTTTTTATATCCAACTATAATTAGCATTTTAATACTAAAAAATCAGATATTCTTTAAGAAACCTATCGACTTTTTAACACAATCCTATTATTTGTATTAAAATTATCATGTAATTTGCCTTATAAAGGATCTGTTTTCAATAAAATCGCTGATATAGTAGTTTATGATAGAAGAACAAAAATCTATTCACGAAAATGTCAATCACGGTACGGTTAATTTTCCATATGCTATTTACCATGTGAGGATGCCTTTTCACATCACAAGTTATCCTCTGCATTGGCATAAGGAAATCGAATTTATCTATGTTATTGACGGTACGCTTACAGTCTCTGTAAACAGCAGAAAGTTTGAAATGAACAGAGGTGATATTTCTGTAATACTTCCAGAACAGCCTCATGCCTTATTCCAGTATGAAAATGTAGAGGCTAACTATATCAATATCGTTTTTAATCTTGAATATCTTCATTCACAGGGCACAACCAACTATCTTTACGACAAATATATCGCACCTTTCGTAAGGGGTGAGCGTTCTTTAGATCCCTACATTCCCTGCAGATCTCTTATAAATGCTGAACTATTCCCTTATATAAATGAACTTTTTAACTGCCGACACGAAAGCTACACCGAAGACGGATTACTCATCATTTCAGATCTTATTCACATCATGCACACGGTTTGCAAAAAGAGCGTTGAAGTATCACAGGATCTGATGTCTGAACATATTAAAGCTGACAAAGTAAAAAAAGCAGTTTACAAGGTGCAGAACTGTTTCCATCAGCATCTTACAATCGCATTCATGGCAGATGTCTGTGGCGTTTCTGAAAGCCATTTCATGAAGATCTTTAAAGATGTGACTAAACAGAGTTTTAATGAGTTCTTAATCAATTACAGATTAGAGGTAGCTGCAAAGCAGTTAAAAGAAGGAAAGATGAAAGTAATTGATATAGCTAATGCATGTGGTTTTAACAACCATTCATACTTTACTAGAGTATTTCTTAGAAAGTATGGAATGACACCTATAAACTACAGAAAATCTGAAACTATGAGTTAGTAAAGAAAAGTAAAATTCAAATATTAAAACCATAAATAACGAAGCCAGGCATAAAGCCTGGCTTCTCTTTAGCACTAAATGCTAGAGGTATTATTCAATGATAGTACCAACAACACCAGCACCTACTGTTCTACCACCCTCACGGATAGCGAATCTCTCACCTTCAGCCATTGCTACTGGGTGAATTAAGGTTACGGTCATATCGGTGTTATCACCTGGCATTACCATCTCTACGCCTTCCTGTAGGTCGATGGTACCGGTAATATCA
>JBNMJE010000040.1:0-17282 GCA_050873645.1 Succinivibrio sp.
AGAAAAAAGGCTTTGATGTAATAATGAGATATTAGTCACACTGATTTTTTTAAGAGCATGGTGAGTTGCAAGAACTCATCGTTTTATAAATTTACCCATCACAAATTAAATTTTGTGGTGGGGTTCTGAATAGTTACGTTTGTCTTAAAGAAATGATTTTTTAGTTTGTTAATATTTGTTAACCAAAAAATCTCATAAGCTACGCATTGTGCCTTATGCAAAAGTTAAGAGAGTGAACACAATGCAACTTTTGTAATGGTAGAGTGTTCCTGATTTAGTTAGTTGTCTATTTCATATATCGCAAAAAAAGCCCCATAGCATAACTATGAGGCACAACTATCTAAAAGAGAAACTTAAATAAATTCTTTAACCATTAACGGATATTCATGATTGAATCCATTGCTGTGTTCTGAGTCTGTAGAGCCTGAGCATTAGCCTGATAGGTTCTCTGTGCAATGATTAGGTCAACTAATTCTGATGCTAACTCAACATTTGATAACTCTAAGTTAGCGCCTTTAATTGCACCAGCCATACCAGAATTTGCCTCGCAAGCCTGAGCTTCACCTGAGTTTACAGATTCTTTCCACTGAGTATCACCAACCTTGATTAAGCCCTGTGGGTTAGTGAAGTTTGCCATTGCAACTTTACAGATCTTTGAGGTTCTACCATTGGTGTATGAAGCAATGATGACACCATCTTCGTTAACCTGAACGTTCTCTAGAACACCAGTTGAATAACCGTCATTGGTAATTCCACCTACAGAGAACTTTGAGCTGCCGTATTGAGTGTAGTTAAGATCTGCTACGATTGACTGAGAATCATCTACACCGCCACCCATAGCCTGAGCTAAAGTGTAAGCATCACGACCTGCCTCAGGAGGGTTAGCACCACCAGCATTAGTAAAGGTGATTAAACCTGGAGTCTGACCGCCATCAATTAACTTACCATCGGTACCGAACTCTAACTGAATGCCTTTGAAGGTAGAGCCAGCATCTGATGAAGGACTGTTAGCATCAACTGCTAAATCAACACCACCTGCTACGTCAACTGGGTTACCATCAACATAGGTTAATACGTTCCAAATGGTATGACCGTCGTTTGTTACGTTACCAGGATGGTTCTGTGTACCATCATTGGTATGATCTTTGATGAAGTAATAAGTTAAAGTATGTGCACCACCTAAAGAATCATATACAGTCTGTGATGATGCATTTGTATAGGTTGAGCTGTCAGTGTGATCAAAGTTTTGGTAACCGTGAGCTGCCTGAGTAGCCTTTGAATCAGCGCCAGCTGGTAAGTTAAAGGTAATACCAATCTTTGATGAAGCACGTGGAGCACCAGTGTCACTTGGGATCTTGATTGCTTTTGTAGATGTAATATCAAGATTTGAAACATTACCGTCTTCGTCAACAGGGTAACCTTGCAGATAATCACCCATAGCGGTAACGATATATCCATTTGGATTTAGCTCAAATGCACCGTTTCTGGTGTAGGTTCTGTCACCATTGTTAGCTGTAGCTGTATCATTAGGCTCATTTGCTAGAACAAAGAAACCATTGCCGCTGATTGCCATATCTAGATTGTTACCAGTATCACCTGATAACGAACCCTGAGCAAACTGCTGAGCTACGGTTGTAGTATTAGTACCCATACCGGTAGCTGTCTTAGAACTTGTAAATACTGAGTTAGTATATAAGTCAGCAAACTCTGCACGTGATTTCTTAAAACCGTATGAGTTAGCGTTAGCAATGTTGTTAGAAGTGGTGTCTAAGTATTTCTGGGAACCATTTAAACCAGTAATTGATGTATTGAACATAGCGTTTCTCCAAATAGATAATAGATAGTATTTTTTCTCTCACAAAGTTATTTTTATATTTGAGCTTTTCGCTCTTATGTCTTATATAAAGCAAATGGCGTGCCAATTATTTTATTTACTGATTTATAAAGAATTTTATTTTGTGGCAAAGCAAATTTCAGGGCTTTTGCCTCAAACGGCAAACAGATTTTGAGTGAAACAATGCCGTTTGCCGGATAAAAGATGCCTTAAATCACACTTTCTTATATAGTAGAATTAGCATGATTTAAGTGAGGTGAATTATGAGTAAAGCTTTAGTAGTGTTCTCTGGTGGTCAGGACAGTTCAACCTGTCTTTATTATGCTTTAAAGAAATATGACAGCGTAGCAACCATTGGCTTTAACTATGGTCAGCGACATGATATCGAGATGAAATGTCGTTTAGAATTTTTAGATGCTTTAAAGAACTTTGATAAAGAGCTTTGTAAGAAGTACGAAGGCGACAGAGTAGTTGATATGCTCTCTTTTAAAGATCTTACAAATTCAGCTTTAACCAAAGACCACGCTTCTTATGTTATGAATGAGGAGAATCACTTACCAACCTCATTTGTGCCAGGACGCAACTTAATTTTTATGTGCTATGCAGCAAGCTATGCCTATACCATTAAAGCTGATACTGTAATTACAGGTGTAGGTCAGGCTGATTACTCAGGCTATCCTGATTGCCGCGACAATACCATGAGAGCCTTAGAGACTGCCGTAAATCTTGGGATGGAGTCAAATTTAAAATTTGAAACTCCTTTGATGTTCAAATCAAAAGCACAGACTTTTGAATTAGCCTATGATTTAGGTGGTATGGACTTTGTAAAACTTATTGTAGAAAAAACTCATACCTGTTATGAGGGACAACATGACAAGCTGCATGAATGGGGATATGGTTGTGGAGAATGTCCTTCCTGTAAATTACGCAAGAAAGGATATGAGGAATTTATAAAGAACTTGAAAAAGTAGTTAAAAAAGGCGCTCAAAATCGAGCGCCTTTTTTAATGGGTGTAGTGTTAGAACAGCTTAGTTCTGGATTGACTTAATCTTGTAGCTGTTTTCAATCTTGTTGCGTCTAAAGTTAGACTGGAAGTTCTTTAAAGCAATTAAGAAAGCTAAGATAAAGAAACCGCCAGGTGGCAAGATTGCTACCATTAAGGTGTAGTCTGATGACATAACAGTACATTCAAGTGACTTACCAAACTCACCAAAAAGATTAGATGCTCCCATAAAGAAAGTACCTGAACCTAAGATCTCACGTAAGGCACCTAATACAAACAGCACTAATGAAAAGCCGATACCGCAACCTAATGCATCAAAGAAAGAGGCAATAGGCCCATTTTTGCCGGCAAAGGCCTCAGCTCTACCCATAATAATACAGTTAGTTACAATCAAAGACAGATAGATACCCAACTGTGAGTACAGATCATGGAAATAAGCCTGAGTATAGAATCTTACTACTGTAACTAATGTGGCAATAAAGAGCACATAAATAGGGATACGTACTTCTTTAAAGATTAGCTTTCTAATTAAAGAAATCACAAAAGAGCTTACGCACATTACAATCAAAGTTGCTATAGCAAGACCTGTGGCACTGGCTGCTGAGGTGGTAACAGCTAACAGTGGACATAGGCCTAATAACTGGCATAAGCCAGGGTTATTAGACCAAATTCCCTTTAAGAATACTTTTACGATACTCTCTTTTGGTTGTTTTACTTCTTTTACATTAGTTTCGATTTTGCCTTCTACAGGCTTTAAGTTTTCACTCATTTAGTTCTGTGTCCTGCATTTTGAAAATCTTGAAAGATCAATGGTATTAAGTTCTTTTAGAGCCATAGAGGTAGCAACCACAGTTGCTCTTGAGGTGACAGTTGAACCTGTGATGTAGTCAAAATCACCACCTAATTTCTTAACATCCCATTTAGCATCGTCATAGCTGTGGCCATTGAACTGATCTAAGAAATTGCCATGAGCTCTGTCAACCTTATCTCCTAAGCCAGGAGTCTCTAAAGAGAACTGAATATCAGCTTTGTAAACTCTTTTGTTTTTATCAAAGCCTGCGATCATGACTAAAGGATTTGAATAACCCATTGAGGTCTCATAGGTCATTACATAACCAGTAACCTCTGTATCTCTACTTGCAACAAAGAGCTTTTGATTAGAGCCAATGTACTTACTCTTTTTAATCTGATAACAGCTAAGATGATTGCCTGGTACCTTAGCTTCATCAGGAAGTAAAGCTAAAACTCTAGCATCAATACTATTCTTCTGGTTTTCAGCAATCTGCGCTTTAGTTGAGTTTTCAACGTAAAGGATAAGACCTACGCATAATGAACCTACAATAGCTAAAGATACTCCTGACAATAAAGAACGTAGCCCTTTATTCATGCGTTTTGTTTCTTTTTCGTTAGTACCTAAAAGAGTCTCTACGTTAGTGTTTTTCATTATTGCAGTCCTCCTTTTTTGTATCTATAGCCAAATGGTCTTCTGTGAGTTAAGACATCAATTAAAGGAGCTGCTGCATTTGAAAGCATTACTGCAAATGCTACAGCATCTGAGTAAGAACCAAAAGCTCTTAAGAGCACGATTAAGAAAGCAACTAAAATTGAGAAGTAGATACGTCCCTTTGAAGTACCTGCATTGGTTACAGGATCTGTAATAATAAAGAAAGCTGCCATCATGGTACCACCAAAGAGCAAGGTATCAAAAGGAGGCAAGAAGTAGCCTGGGAAGATATTTGATAGTAGCAATGAGAAAGCTACAATAGATATAAAGAAGACAACCACCATCTTAACTAAGATGATCTTAAAGGCAATTAGGGCAAGACCACCTAAAAGGTAAGCAATAGCTAAACAGAAATAAGCTAAATACTCAGATGACTGAAAATCTACATTTGTCTTCTTATATAAAGTACCGTTCTTTCTAGCTGACTTAATCTCTTCTAGGAAAGTAGCACCAGTAGTAGCATCAGTATCAGTTGTTGCTAATGACTTATCAACTACAACCTCATCTGTATTTGACTTTGTACTATCATCAGTATTTTCATCTAATAAAGTAATGTTTAAAGCGTCTATTTCTTTCTTTAAAGCATTAGCACTTTTCTTCTCGTAAATAACTGCAGCAGTTTTTTCTAATGAAGCAACTGAAAAAGCAAAAGGAGCAGGGGCTACCCAAGATAAACCTACAACAGATGGACTTGAAATTACGATAAAGACAAAACCTGCCATGGCTGGGTTAAAGATATTATTACCAAGTCCACCAAAAACTGCCTTCACCACGATAATAGCAAATACAGTTGCAACTACTGCGTAATAGCAAGGTAAGAGCGGAGGTAAGGTCATACCTAAAAGTGCTGCTGTAACTAAATAAGATAAGTCTGATAAAGAGTGTAGTACTGATCTGTGTCTTAAGAGGGCTACTACAACTTCGCAGATCACAGCTGTAATCAGGCAATTTATAAACTGGAAGAAATTACCAAAGCCAAAAAAGAAAATCTGAACCACAAAAGCAGGAAGCAGACATAAAGACACAATTCCCATGATCATCTTGGTGGTCAAAGGTGCCTTTAAATGTGGAGCAGTTTCAATTCCAAGGTTCTGTCTTGAAACTCCATTAAAATTAGTGTTCATTTTTTACCTTTTTGATCTCAATGTCTTTTTCTTTAATGCCTGTGGCAAAGAATTGTTTTCTTCTTTTGGTTCCTGATGAGAGAGTAAAACCTGAGCAATTACTTTCTTTTGCACAGGATTTTGTAAGCTATCATCAGGCTCTAAACCTACTAATGGATGATTCTCATTTTCAATTACAGGTTCATCATAAGTTTTAATGTTCAGAACATTATCTCTTACACCTGCCTGAGTTCTTAAAGCATATGGCAGAACATCTACAACTTCAGCCTGAGCTTTAGCAACTTTAGTCTCTACATCATCCTTTTTAGGCAGAATAGAGGTTTCCATATGACCCTGATGTTTTGCTACCATCATGGCTTTTCTTTCAACATCTTTAATTCTTTGTACAGCTTGAGCTTCTTTTGTGTCTTCAGCAGTAGCTACAGGTGCACTAGCAGTTGCGTTTTTTGCAGCCATTAAAGCAGCCTTACGCTCACGGGCTTTGGCTTTAGCTTCTTCAATAGCTTTCTGCCTTGCAGCAGCAAGCTCTTCTGGAGACATGTTCTTTTCAGCCTCTTTCTGAGCTTTCATTCTAGCTAATGCTTCAGCTTTCTTCTTAGCACGAGCCTTTTCTTCTTCAGCTAAACGTTCGTTACGAGCTTCCATACGCTGTTTTGCTCTTTCATTTCGAACCTCAGCATCATAAATATGCTTTTCAACAGCTTTTTCATACCTGAATTGAGCTGTAAGAGGTATGTATGAAGGGCAAACATAGGTACAGCAACCGCATAAGGTACAATCTTTAATACCGCACATTTGAGCTGCAGCATGATTGTGAGCCTTGGACTGGTTGTACATCTGGTATGGTACTAGGCGACTTGGGCATACTCTAGCGCATCGTCCGCAACGTATGCAGTTAGATGGCTCTTTAATTCTTGGGATCTCATTTGAACCTGGAGCCATAATACAGTTTACAGACTTGGTAATAGGTACATCAATTGAAGGTAGAGTAAAGCCCATCATAGGTCCACCTAAAATAATTCTCTGGTGGAACTCAGGATTTAGCTCATAATTACTTAAAACAAATCTTACAGAAGTGCCTAATCTTACTCTTACGTTGCCTTTTCTCTTTAAGGAATTACCTGTTACAGTAACGACTCTTGAGGTTAAAGGTCGACCATCTACTACGGCTTCCTTTACAGCTAAAACGGTACCTACGTTATCTACTACAATGCCACACTCTGAGGTATGAGCGTTATAAGGGACCTCGATACCAGTTAAAATCTTGATAAGGTTACGGGCTGAACCAGATGGATATACAGTAGGGATCACTCTTACAGTTGCAACTTCAGCACAAGCCTGCTCCATAGCTGAAATTGCTTTTGGCTTGTTGTTTTCAATTGCTACTAAGGTGATCTTTGGATTTAAAATCTTATTAAAGATCTTAATACCAAGAGCAATTTCACTTGCTCTCTCCTGCATGATTCTGTCATCGCAGGTAATAGCAGGCTCACATTCGCATCCGTTGATAATGAGCACATTGCAACCTGAGATTGACTCATCTAAGGCTGACTTTAACTTAATATCAGTTTGGAATTGAGCTCCACCTAAACCTTCTACACCAAAATTATGCATTCTAGATAATAGATCTTTACTGTTCATGCTCTCCCAATTTGGAAGCGGTGCAGGATCGATTTCCTCATCCAGACCATCAGGTTTAATGGTAATGCAAAGACCAGTGTAGCCACTAGGATGTGGTAAAAGCTCTTTTGAAATAGCGGTAATAGTGCCTGATGTAGATGCATGGCAAGGTACTAATCTACCGGTTGTAGCTGTTAAAGGCTGACCTTTTTTAACATGATCACCTACGTTTACTAAAATCTCACCGTCTTTACCTAAGTGCTTTTCAATAGGTAAACAAATAAGAGATGGTAACTTTAACTCTTCAATTCTGCAGTTTTCAGTGTCTTTGAGCTCTTTTGGTTTAATGCCTCCAAAGAACTTCCAAATTTTTGCCTGAGCAATTTTTTGTAATTGTTTAGATGGCATGATTAACTCCCACTCTTAATTTGAACAGAGTGTATATTCCAGTTGAAATGAGATAGATTTCGTTCAAGTCTGATTTTTTCAATACACTTTTCTGGACAGTTGTTAATACATTCATCGCAACCTATACATTCTTCAGGATCTACAACATGAGGTTGCTTTAATAAACCAGAGATAGCATCAACAGGACATTTTCTCTTACATTTACCGCATCCTGTACACTGTGATTCATGAATATAGGCAACCTGTCTTGGTGAGAAGAGCTGCTCTTCATAATCTTCAACATCACCAGAGGCAATTCCTAACATTGATGCGATCTGTTTAGCTACATCAGCTCCTGCTGGTTTACATAAGTTTGCTTGAGCTTTGCCGTCAGCTAAAGCTTTAGCGTATGCCTGACAGCCAGGATATCCGCATTGACCGCAGTTAATGCCTGGTAATAATTTTTCAATACGTTTTTCGCTACTGCTACCGCTTTTGGATTCTGTAAAAGAAGACAGAATTGATAGCAGAATACCAATTAAAGCTAAGACTAAAGCTAACGCTATAATGAATTCAAAATTTATCATGCGGCACTTCCTGCAAAGCCTGCAAATCCCATGAATGCCATTGACAACAGACCTGCTGTAACTAGGGCAATAGCTGTATTCTTAAATGGTTCAGGTACGTCTGAGATAGCTAATCTTTCTCTGATAGCTGCAAAGAGGACTAAAACTAGAGTAAAACCAAAGCCAGCACCAATAGTAAAAGCAACAGATTCAGCTAGGTTAAATGAGAGTGAACCCTGTAAAAGAACTAAACCTAAAACGATGCAGTTAGTGGTAATTAAAGGCAGATAAATACCTAAAGCATTGTATAAATCCATGGATACAAAACGGATCACAATCTCAGCTAACTGTACAGTTATCGCAATAATCACGATATCAATGATTAGCTCTAAAGAATCTAAAGAATATAGAGTCAAAATGTAGGTATTAACCAAATAACAGGCAATTGAGGTTATCAGCAACACAAATGATGTGGCTAATCCCATACCAGCTGCAGCAGAGATCTTGTTTGAAACACCTAAAAAAGGACACAAACCAAGAAAGCGAACTAGCACAAAGTTATTTACAATTGCAGCGCCAAAGAATAAAAATAAATAGTGAACCATAGATATTACGTGTATCCGTCAAACGTATTTCATCAAAATAAGATATATAAACACTACCTAATAAGGTAATGTTCAAATAAGCTAATAAAATGGATTATTTTAGTTAGTTTGCTCTTGTTGGGTAATTGAGCAAGACATTTCACTTTACTTAACTTGAATAAAATATCTTACACGCTGAATTTTAAATCTTTTTTCATAAAGTCTAAAGATATTGAGAAAAATTCTAAGTTAGCTAAACTATTTTACTAAAGAACAGTCGTTTTTAGAAATAAATTTGAAAACTCAGTTGGTATATTCAGTTGGTATATGTTGAACTTTAAAAATCTGTACCAGTTAATCCATACATAAGTAAGCTCCCTCAAAATTTCATCTTTAGATTTACAGACCTAATCTAGAATGTAAAATACAAATCAATTAACGACAATTTATATATCAAGATATGGCAAATAGAACATCATTACTCAATAAAGAACAAAGAGAAAACATGCTGATGATTCTGTCATCTTGTTTTCCTAATCCTAAGTCAGAACTTATTTTTCATAACCCATTTGAGCTTTTGTGTGCTGTAGTGCTGTCAGCCCAGGCTACAGATGAGTCTGTAAATAAAATCACGCCAGAGTTATTCAAACTTGCACCTACACCTTCAAAGTTAAGTGAGTTGTCAGAAGCTGAGGTTGGAGCTGTTATTCGTACCATTGGTCTTTGGAAAGCAAAAGCCACATATCTTGTAAAGTTGTCTAAAATGCTTTGTGAAGACTTTAATGGTGTAGTGCCTGCTAGTTATGATGAACTCATAAAGCTACCAGGTGTTGGTTCAAAAACCGCTAAAGTTGTATTAAACGTAGCTTTTAACCAGCCTACAGTTGCTGTGGATACACATATCTTTCGAGTTTGTAACAGAACCGGCTTTTGTTTAGGTAAAACAGCTAAAGATGTTGAAGATAGAATTGCCCTTTTAATAGATGAGAAGTATCTACTTCAAGCTCACCATCTTTTGTTGCTTCATGGCAGATATGTATGCAAAGCTCGCACACCTCTTTGCAATGAATGTAAAATAGCAGCAATCTGCAAGAAAAGAATCTAATTGTAAAAGGAAAAATCATGACTTATTTAGTCGATTCTCATTGCCACTTATCTAGTCTTTCTTTAGAAGGTAAAGCTGGCAATAAAATAGAACAGATCATAGCTAGAGCTAACCATGCAGGTGTTACTCACTTTTTAAATGTATCTTGTACGACAAAAGAGTTTTCAAAAAACTATGAAATTGCCAAAGACTATGACAACATCTATCTAGCACTAGGCATTCATCCATTAAATCTTGAGGATGATCTTGACTGGAAAGATGAGGAGTTAATCAAAAATCTTGAAAGTTCTCCAAAGGTAATTGCTGTAGGCGAGACAGGTCTTGATTACCACTATGCTCCTGAGACTCGTGATATACAGATCCCGTCATTTGCTAGACAAATCAATATTGCTCATGCTGTTCATAAGCCTTTAGTAATTCATGCTCGTGAGGCTAAAAAAGACACATTAGAAATTATGAAATCAGAAAATGCTCGTGATGTCGGTGGTGTAATTCATTGCTTTACAGATACTGTTGAGATGGCAAGAGCATGCCTTGATATGGGCTTTTATATTTCATTTACAGGTATCTCAACCTTCAAAGGTTCAGACAATGTAAGAGAGGTAATTAAATACGTACCAGTAGACAGAATGATGGTAGAAACTGACTGCCCATATCTTGCGCCAATTCCTGTAAGAGGAGTTGAAAATGAGCCTGCCTTTGTAAGATACACTTTAAAGTTCATTGCTGATTTTAAAGGTATCAGTGAAGATAAGTTTGCTTCTATTACATCTGCTAATTTTGAAAATCTCTATGGTTTAAAGTTAGGAGAGATTAAAGTACCAGCTGTTGAATTTAGTACCTATAAACTTGAAAAGGTAATCGACAAACCTTTTGAGAAGTAAAAGTATAGCTCTTTCAATGAGTCATTAAAACTTCATGAAAGAGCTTTTCTTTATTACAAATTTTCAAATGAAAAGAAGTGTATATTAGGAAGTTAGCCTAATAATGCTTGGTTAATAAAGGTAAAGTATCCATTAGTAAAGACAATCTCAAGCATCAATAATATTGCAGTAATAAGCTGCAAGGCACATACCATATCAGTGCTTGCCTTAATTCCTTTAATCACCATAAACTGTCCAATAAGTACTCTGCAAAGTAGGCATATACCTAACATTGTCAAAGCAATCTGCCAATCTAGTACAGCAAAAGTAATTGCTAGACAGATAATGGTTCCTGCAATTAAACCTTTTGCACCTAAAGTACCAAATGAACTTACAGGATCGTCTGATGAACCGAAGTTTAAAGTGGTTGCAGTAAATGAACTTAGCATAAAGATGACAGCAAAGCCTAGGCAGAAATAGAAGTCTAATTCCATGTATTTTGTAAAATACTGAATTGATCTTGCAAACAGGCTAATTACAATTAAGGTAATTAAAATCTTGCCATAAGTATCAATCTTTCTTAAAGAGATTGCTGTACATAAATGACCAATTCCTCTGAATGCGCCAGAACCTGTTAAAGCAAAGAAGAAGAGGGTAACAACAGCAGCACACAATGATCCACTCTGACACACTGATTGCATGAACATAGCTAAAGCGCAGGTAATAAAGCCAATTACAAAGTAAGGTAATGGCATGAAAGCTGGTGCTGATGGCCCTAAGATTGATAAAGCTTGCTTTGGAAATAATGCACCTAAATTTGTAAAGTTAAAGAATGAAGCTATAAGCTGTCTTAAAAATACAAAAACATAAACAAAAGCAGAAATCTCATTATTAACTTTATTCTGATTATCAGCAGTAGCTTCATTTGGAGTCTGTTGAGCTTGCACATTTGGCTGTACTTGAGCAGTCTGATTAAAGTTAGGATCAGAATTCTGTGTTTGTAAAGACTCAGTGCCGAAGTTTAAGTTAGTGTTTTTTACATTAGCAAAAATGCTTGATTGAGCAGTATTACCACCAACATTTTGCGGTTGATTGTCAGCAAATACTGCCTGCTGATTTAAGGCATTATCAGCAATATTGTTTTGTGTTGGAGAAGTCTCAAATGATGGTTTTTCTAAATCATGAGGATCATGGTTATTGGCTGCAACTGTATTCTGCTCAGTTGTAGTGTTATCTTGAACAGCTTTATTTACATCTGTCTTTTCTTCTTTTTCTGAAGCATTATTTAGAGAATTCTGTTTAGCTTCATTTGCTATATGAGCAGAAATGTCTCCTTGAACCATGGTATTGTTAGAAAATAGATCGGTTTGAATAGGAGTCTTTTCTTCTTCTTTTTTAACTTCAACCCTAGGTTTTCTTGGTCTTAATGGTTCACCTGGAGCTATGTATAAATGACCAGAGTCACGGCCTTCTTCATTTAAATAAGCTTCATTTGCTTTATAAGTGTAGTAGTCGTGTTTCTTTAATTCGCGCTCAGAAGGCCCCACAGCATAGATAGTTTCTTCTTCTCGAGCCTGAGTCTTAGGTTGTGATAATCCTTGAGTATTTGACAGATCAAAATCAGAAGCAGGTTGCTGCTGTGACTCAAAATTCTGAGGAGGAACAATATTTGTAAAACCAGGATCTGAAAATGCGCTAGCAAATTGTTCTTGAGAATTTACATTCTGATTAAGATTTGCTTGTGCAGGATCGATTGATGAATAATTCTGATTAACCTGACCAAAACTAGGTTCAGAATCGAAATCTCTATTAATAGTTTTGCCTGAAGTCTGGTTAACATTAAGGCGGATCTTTTTAAAGAGAGATGCAACCTTACCAGAGTCTTCGTTTTGCTGATTCTTTTTGTTTTTAGAAAACATTCCAAAAGCCATTAGATTTCCTTCTGAACTTAAATTTATAATGGCGACTCATCGCCAAAACATGAATTAGATAATTCAATTTTGTATAAAACATTATATAGGTTTTGAACCTAATCATCTAATTCATTTTGAAAAGAGCTTCTATTGCGTTTCTTAAGTTTACACTCTGAATTTTAAATCTTTTTTGTCTAAGCTTACAATCAAATCCTACCTTTAAGAAGAAATTTTTTAATCATCAAATATAGATAATATCTTGTAAAGAGCTTTAGAATATTATAAAAAAGAACAAAATAACAACAAAAATAATCTCGCAATGCAATAAGATATGACTTAAAAGTCCATACTAGGATTAGTCAAATGATAAAATTAGAGAATATACACAAAGTTTATCAGCTAGATAAAAATCATAGTTTGCATGCATTAAAAGGTATCAATCTAACAATTAACAAAGGTGAAATCTTTGGTGTGATTGGTCTTTCAGGTGCAGGTAAATCAACGCTTATTAGAATCATCAATATGCTTGAAACTCCAACTGAGGGAAGGGTAATCATTGATGGTGAAGATATTACTGACTACAAAGAAGTTCAGTTAAGAAAAGTAAGACAATCTATTGGAATGATCTTCCAGCAGTTCAATTTATTATCTTCTATGACTGTAGCTCAAAACGTAGCCTTCCCACTTGAGCTTAATCCTCAAAATGACAAAAAGACCATTAAAGCAAAAGTTAAAGAGTTGCTTGAAATGGTTGGTCTTGGAGATAAAGCAGATGTTTATCCGTCTCAATTATCAGGTGGTCAGAAGCAAAGAGTTGGTATTGCAAGGGCATTAGCAACAAATCCTAAGATCTTACTTTGTGATGAAGCTACTTCTGCTTTAGATCCAAAGACAACTAGCTCAATTTTGAAGTTGTTACAAGATCTTAAAAAGAAACTCAACCTAACCATCGTAATTATTACTCATCAGTTAGAAGTAATTAAAGAATGCTGTGACCGAGTTGCTGTTATTGATGGTGGTTTAATCAGCGAAATGGGCAATACCATTGATGTATTTGCAAACCCACAAAAAGAGCTAACTAAGAGATTAGTAAGTGCTGTCGTAAGAAAAGACTTAAATGATCTTTTAGAGTACACAACACTGACTGACACTTATCAAGAAGGCTCAAAAGCATGGTTTGAGGTTTTATTCTTAGGTGATAAAGCTGAAGATCCTGTGATCGTTGATGTAGCTGAAAAACTTGGTGTAAAGATAGGCATTATGGCCGGTCAAATTAACCATATTCAAAATGAACCATTAGGTGTTCTGATTATTGCAATTGAAGGCACTGAGGACATTATTAACAAAGCTAAAGTTGAGCTTGAAAATAGAGTTTACAGAGTTAAGCTTCTAGGCTATCAGCTAAAGGAGGCAAAATAAATGATTGAATTTTTAACTTCTTTAGGTCTGTCATCATACGCAGCAAAAATCTCAGTACTTTTATTTGACGGTACTGTTGATACTTTCTATATGGTGTTTTTAGCAACAGCTATTTCTATTATTGTAGGTGTGCCACTAGGTGTGATTTTACTTGTAACCTCTAAAGGTTACTTCTGGTACTCACCAGTGTTCTACTCAGTTTTAGGTTCAATTGTTAATGCCTTAAGATCAATTCCATTTATTATTTTAATGGTGGCAATTATTCCTATTACAAAGTTCTTTGTAGGTACTAGTATTGGTACAACCGCAGCGATTGTTCCTTTGACAATTTCAACTATTCCTTTCTTAGGAAGACTAGTTGAAACTTCATTAAGAACTGTATCTTATGGTCTAATTGAAGCTGCTCAATCAATGGGAGCAAGCCCATTTAGAATCATTAGAAAAGTGCTGTTACCTGAAGCTTTACCTGAGTTAATTCAGAACTTTACATTAACAGTAATTGTAATTATCGGCTGTTCAGCTATGGCAGGCACCATCGGTGGTGGTGGCTTAGGTGATATCGCTATCAGATACGGTTATCAGCGATTCCAAGTATCTATCATGGTTCTAACCGTAATTATCTTAATTCTGATGGTGCAGTTAACCCAGCTTATTGGTGATTACTTAACCAAGAAGGTTGACCACAGATAGTACAATTCAAACAACACATCTTTTTAGAAAGGGGGAACTCATAGTAGCTCTCCTTTTTTGTTACTATTATAGCCGTTAGCTATAAGTATCAATTCAAAAATAGTATTATTAACTTGTTGATCTTCAAAAGTAATAAGGGCATATTATTACCAACGGAACAAATTAGGTAAGAATCATTTCATGGAGATTAATATAATGAATAAGATTAAGTCACTGTTAGGTTTAGCTGCTCTAACTGCAGCATCAGTATCATTCTCAGCTTATGCTAATGAGACAATTACTGTAGGCGCAACTCCAGTACCACATGCTGAGATCTTAGAGGCTGTAAAGCCAATCTTAGCTAAAGAAGGCTTTGATTTAAAAATTACAGAGTTTAATGATTATGTTCAGCCAAACTTAGCTGTTTCAGATGGTCAGTTAGACTGCAACTTCGAAGAGCACGAGCCATACTTAAAGGCTTTCGTAAAAGAGCGTGGCTCTGACTTAGTAAATGTTGGTGGTGTTCACATTGAGCCAATGGGCGTTTACTCAAAGAAGATTAAAGATCTTAAGGATCTAAAAGACGGTGCTACTGTTGCAATTCCTAATGATCCAACCAATGGTGGTCGTGCATTATTACTGTTACAGGCAGCAGGTTTAATCACTCTTGAAGATCCAAAGAGCGTAACCGCAACTCCTTTAGATGTTAAAGAGAACAAGAAGAACTTAAACTTCAAGGAATTAGAGGCACCACAGTTACCACGTGCTTTAGATGATACAGATATTTCAATCATCAACACCAACTATGCAATTGGTGCAGGTCTAAATCCATTAAAGGATTCTCTATACATCGAGAGCTCAGATTCACCATACGTAAATATTATCGTAGCAAATTCAAAGACTGCTAAATCAGCTGGTGTTCAGGCTCTTGTTAAGGCTTTAAGAACTCCTGAAATCAAGAAGTTCATTCTTGATAAATACCAGGGTGCTGTAGTTCCAGCATTCTAATATCAAGAAATCTTGATAGATAATAGAAAAGGCAGGATCTCGAAGAGAGGTTCTGCTTTTTTGTTATTTGAGATGTAATAAAGATAATTAAATAAAGTTACTATATAATTGATAACAGACGCGAAGATAATCATCTAGTTAAACATACTCTTGCTAAATATTTAGGAAAGCAAATGACAGACACTAAGAAATACAAGTTATTGCCAACAGGTGAAGATACTTTTTCTGAAGTAATAACTCAAAATAAATACTATGTAGATAAGACATCTTATCTAAGATCTGTTTTTGCTGAGGATGGTAGTTCTGTACTTTTATTTACAAGACCTCGTAGATTTGGCAAAACCATGCTAATGGATATGTTTGCTGATTTTCTACGCCTGAATGTAAATGATCCTTCTGATACCTCATTTCAACGAAAGTTCTTTAAAGGTATGAGTATTCTTCAAGACAAAGAATTTGTTGATAAATTTATGGGGCAATTTCCTGTTATTTCTATCTCATTAAAAGGAATAATTGGCGGAGATTTCGAAATTGCAAAAGGAGCCTTGGTTACTCTTGTAAAGAATTTAGCAAGAACTTATAGTTTTCTGCAAAAAAGTGAAGCTCTCACAGAGTATGACAAAGAAGATTTAAAAAACCTCTGTAGTGATGCTTATTTAAAAAAGCCAATAAATCAAAACAACCTTACTGATTCGTTAAATTTCCTTAGCAATTGTTTGTTCAAACATTTTAAGAAACAGGTAATTCTTCTAATTGATGAATATGACGTACCATTAGCTGAAGCTGCTAATGGTAAATACCATAAACAAATGGTAGACCTAATCAGTGCTTTTTTAGGAGTACTAAAAAGAACACCAAAGAATACTAATGAGGAAAATGCACCTATTTATAAAGTGGTAATGACAGGCTGTTTAAAGGTTGCTAAAAATTCTATCTTTACAGGTGTTAACAATGTTGTAGTCAATACAATTTTAAGTACGCAGTCAGAATTTTCATCTATCATAGGATTTAACAAAGAAGAGACTAAAAGGGTCTTAGAAGACTATAACCTAAGTGAATACGAGGGAATGGTCAAAGAAAACTACGATGGATACCGTTTCTATAATGATGAAATGTTCTGTCCATGGGACGTTATCAATTTTGTCGCCAAAAACTACAAGCATAAATTAAATGGAACAGAATCTGACATAAAACCAGGTAACTATTGGAATGCAACGTCATCTTCTAAGATTTTGCAGGAATACTTAGGATATCTCAACAAGACCATTAGAGAGAGACTTCAGAATTTGGTAGATGGAGATTGTATTGAAGTTTGCATCAATGATTCTATGAATTATGACGATTTAAAACTTCATGATCCTGATGATTTCTTCTCATTATTACTGCATACAGGATATTTAACAGCAGTTGGTAATCCTTCAAAGAATAACTATCTTGTAAAGATACCAAATAAGGAAATTTTAGAGTGCTTTAATACCAATATCACGAAGGTATTTAATAAATTAGTAAAAGAAGGACCTGATTTTAAAGCTGTTAACATTGCAAAAGCCTTATTAAATGGTGATGAAAAGAAAGTTGAAGACTTGCTTTCAGAAGTAATCTTAACTTATGTATCAACAAGAGACTTTGCTACAAAATCAAATCCAGAGAACTTCTATCAGGGCTTTTTATCAGGAATTTTCT
>JBNMJE010000041.1:0-16699 GCA_050873645.1 Succinivibrio sp.
AAAATAAAAAAAGCAGGATCTTAAGATCCTGCTAAATTTACAGAGATAACAACTTACTCTTTATGTCTTATGAATTTTGTGAATTACTCATACTCATTATTTTGAAGATAGAGCTTTTGCAATTTCCTCTAAGCTTCTACCCTTAGTCTCAGGCATCATACCTAAGCACCAGATTAACTGTAGGATCATCATGAAGCAGAAGAATCCGAACATGTAACCTGCGTCAAAGTGAGCAATAGCAATTGGGAATACTAAGGTTAAGCCTGCAGCAAAGATCCAGTGGGTAAAGCTACCTAAAGACTGACCTTTAGCGCGCTGATCGTTAGGGAAGATTTCTGAGATGAATACCCAGATGATAGTACCTGAACCGATAGCATGAGCTGCGATGAATACAACCATACAGATTAGAACGGTCATACTTACATTGCCTAATGAACCTGAAGCCTCATGCTTGATGTTTAAAGCAATGTCATGAACCTCTTGAACACTCTCACCGTCGAATACTACGTTAGTACCAGTGTATTTTGAAGGAGCAGTAGCTTCAGTTAAAGCCTGCTTAGCTGAATTGAAATCAGCAACTGCTTTTTCATGATCTTCTGCGGTGAAGTAAACCTCACCTTTATCCATTTTGATTAACTTATCAGCACTAGATGCAGTATCAACAGCTGATGAAACAACCTTTAACTCATCATAGTGGAAGAAAGCATAGGTGCATACTGAAAGACTTACGATATAGCCTACACAACCAATGATAAGTAAGGTCTTTCTGCCTAAGATATCGATAAGTCTAATACCGATAAAGGTTGCAATTAAGTTAGTAAAGCCTAAAGCGATAGATGCAGCTACTGGATCTTCCATACCAGCTAGACCTAACAGTCTTGGAGCAAAGTATAGAATGATGTTAATACCTGATAACTGGTTGAATGCTGCAATTAAGAAAGCAAATAGAATTGGATAGCGAAGACGCTTGGTGAAGAACTTAGTCTTGCTCTGATGAGACTTATCTTCAGAAGCAGCACTCTCTTTTACAGACTGAACTAATTCATCTAATTGAGCATCAGACATCTTAGGGTTAATTAAAGAGAATACGTGTCTGCCTTCAGCATCCTTTTTAGCATTAACAATTAACCAACGTGGTGACTCAGGTAATGAGAAGCACATTACGGTATAGATTAAAGCTGGTAGTAACTGAATACCTAACATCCATCTCCAAGCAGTCTCTTCTGGAGCTAAATGAATAATGATGTAGTTAGAGAAGAATGCCATTAAGATACCGAATACGATATTGAACTGGAATAAACCGGTTAACTTACCTCTGTCGCCAGCAGGTGAGATCTCAGAGATAAATAGAGGAGCTGCAACGGTTGAAACACCAATGCCGATACCACCTATGAATCTGAAGATAAAGAATGATGATACGTCCCAGGCAATAGCTGAACCTATAGCACCTACAACGAATAACACACCGTTTGCAACTAAGGTCTTTTTTCTACCGAATTTAGCTGCAGGGATACTACCGATTAGAGAGCCTAATACAGTACCCCAAAGTGCTGCTGAGATAGCAAGACCATGCATTGATCCGCTTAATGACCACAACTGCTGAATTTTGCTTTCAGCACCTGAAATAACTACGGTATCAAAACCGAAGAGAAATCCTGCTAGAGCTGAGGTGATAGCCCAAAGTAATAATTTATTGTTCATGACAATAATCCCTTAAAACATTGTTCGATTGCCCAGAAAATCTGAATTTATATATAGAAAATTTCAATAAGTAAATTCAGAAGATCTGATTTTTGTCTGGCGCAAATAATCTCACAAGCGTGAAAAATAAAAAATGCAATGCTTTCACAAAATCTTATGCAAAATTTTGCATAAATCATAAAACGAAGCTCATTTTTATGCTTTTTGTAAAATTTTTGAATGAAAAATGTGCAAAATTTTGTAAATTTTGAGGTGGGATTTGTTAAAAATAAGTCTTATAAATCAACTAAATGAAAGTAAAAATCAGAACCAAGATCAAATGTAAATTAAAAGCAATCTATTTGAAAATTACAAAAACTTTACTGTAACTTTGCAAAAATTTGCATTAAAAATTTTGAAAAGAGCCAAAAAGCAAAAAATTTTATTCCACAACAAAATTTTTCATTTGTATAATTCGCAAAAGTTAAGTTCATGAAAAATTCAAATGAAGTCCTTGTAAATGAATTTTGATTTTTAAATTCTAAAAGTACTTGTGAATTTTGTTATGACAGTTTTTGACGGTGATGTGTATTTATTGTTATGGCTAATATTACTGAAATTGCAAAA
Organism: Succinivibrio sp.; assembly: GCA_050873645.1. GTDB lineage: Bacteria > Pseudomonadota > Gammaproteobacteria > Enterobacterales > Succinivibrionaceae > Succinivibrio. The sequence continues at coordinate 2,308 of JBNMJE010000041.1, forward strand.
GAGCTTGGTATTGCTCCATCAACAGTGTCTAGAGCATTAAAGAAACCTGAATTGGTTTCTTTAGACACCAGACACAAAGTTTTGCAAATGGCAGAAAAACTAGGCTATCTACAAAAATTAAGAGACGATGCCACTGCTGCTACAGCTACCAATTTAATCGGAGTTATTGTAGCTGATCTTACAAATTCGTTTTCAAACCAGATTGTAAAGGCTGTCCACGATACTTTAGAGAACAGCGGTTACTCTGCAATTGTGGGATGTAATTATGAGCAGAGCAGTATTGAGAACCGTCTTCTAAAGCAATGGGCCTCTTTAAATTTAAAGGACTCATCATTATGCCTACAGCACGTTTTTCAAAAACTATTAACTCTGTAGAAGCTAACTATCCGATTGTCTTGGTGGATAGAAACAGTGAGGATTTGTCTTTTGACAGCGTGATCGAAGACAACCGTTATGGCGCAAGTCAGGCTATTGAGCATTTACGTGAATTAGGCCATGACAGAATTGTCTTTATCACTGGTGCAAGACGTGTTTATACCTTCAATGAGCGCTGTTTGGGTGTTGAGAGTACAAATCAGGCAGCTACCAACTCATCAAGTGTGCAAATTGAAGAGATTGATGCAGAGTCTTATGACGAATTGTTCATAGGTGCCTTTGAAAAGACCAACATCCTCATGATGAAGAATAAGGCTTTAAGACCTACAGCTATTGTTGGTGCTAACAATGCCATCACTGCAGGTATCTTATATGCCTTGAATTTAAAAGATTTTAAGATCCCTACAGATGTATCTGTAGTGTCATACGGTGACAGTGACTGGTGTCGTTTCTATCCCACACCAATTACATCAATGTGTCAGCCTGTAGATGAGATGGGCCGTGAGGCAGCCTCAATCTTGCTAGAAAGAATTAAGGGTAAACAAGGTGATCCTGAAAAGATCTGCCTTAAATCAATGTTGTTAAGAAGAGCATCGAGTTCAGAAATTCAGATGTAGTCGTTCAGTCAATTCAAACTTTGTGAGAGTTATCATGTTAGATTTTTCAAAATTTCAAGGAAAGAGAATTAAGTGCGCAGGTTTAGGCGAGGTTTTATTTGATGTCTTACCTACAGGCGCAAAAATTGGTGGTGCTCCTGCTAACTTTGCATTCCACTGTAAGCAGCAAGGACTAGAAGCTATGGCTATTAGTTCTGTAGGCAAAGATGCTTTAGGCTTTAAAGCTCGTGACTTATTAGCTTGCAAGTTCCTGCCTGCATTGCTTTTAGAGAACGACAAGCAGACCGGTGCTGTAAATGTTGACTTAAGTGATGATGGTGTACCTACCTATACTTTCTTAGAAGATACAGCTTATGACAACATTCCATTAACTCCATTACTCTTAGAAACCGCTAAGAGCCTTGATATGGTGTGCTTTGGCTCATTAGCTCAGAGAAATCGTATCTCTCATGGCGCTATCATGGCATTTTTAGATGTAATGAAAGAAGGCTCTTTAAAAGTCTTTGATGTAAATCTACGTCGTGAATACTACTCAAAATTCATCATCGAAGAGTCTTTAAAGCGTTCAAATGTCTTTAAGTGCAATGAAGATGAGTTACCAATTCTAAGTGAGATTGCAGGTCTAAAAGATTGCAATGCTGACAGATATTTTGAGTATCTGCAAAATAGAGGCATTGATTGCTTTATCTTTACAGAAGGCGCTAAAGAAAGCACTGTGTATCTGAATGATGAAAAGTCACTACTACCAACTCCAAAAGTTGAAAATGTAGTAGATACCGTAGGTGCAGGTGACTCCTTTACTGCAACTATCATCAGCTCTTTAATGAAAGGTGAACCTTTAGCAAAGGCTCATGAAAAAGCTGTGAATGTAGCTGCCTATGTATGTACCCAAAAGGGTGCTATGCCAGAAATTCCATATAACTTTATTCGCTAGCTTTACGCAATATAAGTTTTGTGGATGTGTAAAGATTTGAATATTTAAAGGGCAGTGAATTTTATAGACAGTCAAATAAACTAAGGACAGATTTATTCTATTTCCAGTCAAGGCTTAAGCCTTATATAAGTAAATCTTGTGTTTCCTCATTTTCTTAGTGTTTTTATCCACCTTATTCTCTCTTAAGGTGGATTTTTTTTGATCATGCGTGCATTTTTATCACTTTCATTATAAATTCCTCAAAAATATCGTAAAATCAAGCATAAATATGGGATAAAGTGACCGAAACGATCACAAAAATTATAAAAATAAAATTAAACGATATAAAAACAGCTCTCTCTATTTATTGGAGTTTAAAAATGTCGCTCAGGACGAGACTTGCAGTTATTTTCACTGTGATGTGCTGTTCTATCAGCTCTACTTATGCACTAGAGCTTACAGTATGGGAAGATTACAGTAAGGGATCTGGTTTAGCACAGGCTATCAGTGCTTTTACCAATGAAACCGGAATCGATGTAAAAATACAAGAACAAACCTATATCTATGCTTTGCAAAAGATGCGTTTAGATGGTCCTGTAGGACAGGGACCTGACGTGATTCTATTGCCAAATGATCAATTAGGTATGGCTGCCAAAGAAGGCATGATCGATCCTATCTATCTAACGGATGATGAAAAGGCTAGATATCCTTCTAATGTCATCGATGCTGTTTCCATCGATCAGGTTATATATGCAGTACCTAAGAGTGTTGAAACTCTAGCTATCTTTTATAACAAGAAGTTCCTCTCAAAGCCTTTTGATACTCTAGATTCTTACTTTAAATACACCAAACTTGAAAAAGAAAATGGCAGAAACGGCTTTGTCGCTAAGTTCGATGATTTGTTCTATGCAATGCCAATGCTGTCAGCTCATGGAGCTTATGTCTTTGGCAGAAACAAAATCGGTGCTGTAAATGTCAATGACGTAGGACTAGACTCTCCTGAGGCTATAAGTGCAGTTAAAGAATTAAAGCAATACTATGATGCCAAGTTAATTCCTAATGTAGTTAATGGCCTTAACGGTTCTACAAATTTAGTTGAAATGTTCTGTCAGGGTAGAGCTGCTGCTACCATACTAGGTTCATGGGATGTAGGTTCAGCGCTTAAGAGTCATGTTGATTTTGCTACTGCGCCTTTGCCTGTAAACAAAGAAGGCAAGCAAATGGTAGGTTTCTTAGGTGTAAGAGGCTTTGCTATCTCTCATTGGGCAAAAGACTATGAAGCAGCCTTAAAGTTAGCTAAGTTCTTAACTCAAGACAGATACGCAAAACCAAGATTTAAGCTTACAGGTGAAATTCCAGCATCATCAAAGCTTTTAGATGATCCTGATATTGCAAATGACAAATATGCCAACGCCTTTATTCAGCAGGCAAAGCTTGCTGAGGCTATGCCATCTGTAAGTGAAATGCATAAATTCTGGTTACCATTTTCAAATCAGTTACCACGTATTTTTAAAGGTAAAATCTCTGTTGAAGATGGTTTGCATGAGGTGGTTTACAACGTAAAGAACTCTTATCAAAAGTAAGAGATAACTACTTTTATGAGTAGAAACTTATATAAATAGGGAGTCTTTATAAAAAGAGAGAATGCTCTTTTTTGATGCTAAATTACAAAAACTAGATTTTATTTATCCATTTATGATAAAAAACAGTAAAAGGTTACCTTTTACTGTTAAAATAAAAGTGCTCCACTTTTAGTGGAAACCTTTAACTAGGATCAATTTTTTTTCAAAGCTATGACGATAGCAAAACAAAACAGCTAAGAGAGCTCGTAAGAAGTATCAGCTGTTGTAGTGAGCTTCCCGTTGAGAATAATGATAATTATAAGGGACATAATAATATGGCTAAAGTACAGTCACTTCAGGATCCATTCTTAAATGCATTACGTAAGGATCGTATCGCTGTTTCAATTTATCTTGTAAACGGCATTAAATTACAGGGTCAGGTTGAGTCTTTCGATCAGTTCGTGATCTTGTTAAAGAATCAAGTAAGCCAGATGGTATACAAGCATGCAATTTCTACAATTGTTCCTGCTCGTGCAGTAACCATCAGCCCAGCTGAAGATAAGGATGAAGAAGCTCCTGCAGCTGAAGAATAATTTAGAGTTTGAGATAATATTCTAATGCCTCAATCAGAGTTTGAGTCTTTAGGCTCAACACTACTTGTGCATGTCGAGTTACCTCAGGCCCAATCACAAGAAGATTTAAAAGAACTACAACTCCTTGCTGAGTCTGGCGGAGGAGATGTAGTTTTTTGCGTTTCTTGCAAAAGAGAATCTCCTGATCCAAGTACCTTTATTGGCTCAGGTAAAGTGGTCGAAGTATCTGATGCAGTTAAAGCTTATGATGTTCAGACTGTAATCTTTAACAACAAACTTACTCCTGCCCAAGAAAGAAACTTAGAGAAAGCTTTTGGCGTCAGAGTTATGGATAGAGTAGCTCTCATCCTGACTATCTTTGCGCAAAGAGCCAGAACCTATGAAGGTAAATTGCAAGTTGAGCTAGCTCAGCTGCAATATGAGCAGGCACGACTTGTAAGAGGCTGGACTCACCTTGAAAGACAGAAAGGTGGTTTCGGTTTAAGAGGCGGTCCTGGTGAAACTCAGATCGAGCTTGATAGACGTGCCTTAAGAGAAAGAATTTCTGCAATTAAAAAAGATCTTGAAGTAGTAGCTTTAAGACGTGAACAGAACCGTAGTCTCAGAAAAAAGAACGCAGTCCCTGTTGTCTCATTTGTAGGTTACACCAATGCCGGTAAGTCTACGCTCTTTAATAGACTTACTAATTCTGATGTCTATGCTGCAAATCAGCTGTTTGCAACACTAGATCCTACTTTAAGAACTGTAGAACTACCTGTAATTGGTAAGGCTGTATTTGCCGATACCGTAGGTTTTATCCGTCATCTGCCCCATGATTTGGTTGCAGCTTTTAGAGGTACTTTAGAAGAGACTGCTCAAGCTGACTTACTTTTACATGTAGTAGATGCCTCAGATGAGCATAAAGAAGCTAATATTGAAGCTGTAAATGCTGTTTTAAAACAGGTAGGAGCTGAAGATATTAAGACTTTGGTTGTCTACAATAAGGCTGATCTTATTGAAGATAGTGCCGATGAGATCATCCGTGATGATAATGGTGCTCCTCACCGCGTATATGTGAGTGCTCTTACAGGTTTTGGTATTGATAAATTATTATCAGCCGTAAGTGAGCTTTTATCTGATAATTTGTGCGAATTTACTGTTAAGATAGACGGACGTCACGGCAAATTAAGAAGCTTACTGTATGCCTCAAATGCAGTAGATAACGAACAGTATGATGACAATGGTAACTGTCTTTTGAATGTAAAAATTACAGCTGTTGATGCTGCTATTATCGACAGTAAAACCAATGGTGCCTTATCTGAAACCTGTATACAGGATAAAAAGCCTTGGATACAGAGCAACGAATTTGATTTTGACTCAGTGAACTAGAAATATGGAAAATAATAAAGATCTTATGGGCTGGAATGCTCCTGGCTCAAATAATTCTTCAGATGAAGAAAAGAAGAGAGAACAGTCTTCTCAAGATCCTTGGGGTCGTGAGAGCAGAAGTTCTTCTGGGGACGATTTATTATCAGGTCTTTTAAAAACATTAAAAGACCTTTTGGGCTTAAATGGAAAACGTTCTTCTTCAAGAAGCGGTAAAGCTCCAGCATCAGGACTGAACGTCTTTACCCTAGTTGCTGTAATTGCTTTAGGCTTCTATATCTTTACAGGTTTTTATACTGTAAAAGAAGCTGAAAAGGGCGTAGTTCTACGTTTCGGTAAAATCTACGATGTTGTAGATTCAGGTCTGCGCTGGAAATTCTCAGGTATTGATACTGTAAATGTAGTTGATATTGAGCAGGTTCGTTCAATTCAGTCTTCAGGCACCATGCTTACAGAAGATGAGAACGTAGTTATCGTAGAGATGGATGTTCAGTACAGAATTTCAGATCCTGTTAAATATCTATACTCTGTAGTAAATCCTGATAACACTCTATTAGAAGCAACTGACAGTGCCTTACGTTATGTAGTAGGTCATACCTTGATGGATGACATCCTAACCTCAGGTCGTGAGATGGTGCGTCAGAACACTCGTGAGCTTTTAACCTCAATTATTGAACCATATAACACTGGTCTTACCATTGTTGATGTTAACTTCCTGCCAGCAAGAGCTCCAGATCAGGTAAAAGAAGCATTTGATGATGCTATTGCAGCTCAAGAAGATGAGCAGCGTTACAAGAGAGAAGCTGAAGCTTATGCAAATGAAGTTTTACCAAAGGCTGAAGGTCAGGTTCAGAGAATTAAACAGGAATCTGAAGCTTACCGCTCACAGGTAGTGCTAAAGGCTGAAGGTGAGGTTGCCCGCTTTGAAAAGGTTTTACCTGAGTACAATGCAGCTCCTGATATTACCAAGACCAGAATTTATCTTGAGACTATGCAGGAAGTTTTAGGCAAGAGCCAGAAGATCTTCTTGGATGTACCTAAAGGTTCATCTCCAGTTTTATATCTGCCAATGCCACAGTCAAATAACAATACTGAGAGTGTAAAGGTTGAGACTAACCAAAACTCAAGTTTTACACCTGCAACAACTTCACAGAGTTCATCTACACAGCAGGTACCTTTAAGATCAGAAGAGCAGTATCCACCTCTGTCTGAGAGCACTCAAAACAGCTACGGAACTTCAAGCAGGAGGGTAAGATAATGAATAAGGGATTGCTTAATCTGCTGCTGATTGTAGTAGTGGTTTTAGGTTTTGTAGGCTTTAACAGTCTTTATGTAGTTAACGAAGGCTCTAAGGGTATCGTTACCAGATTTGGTAAAGTTTTAAGAAACTCAGATGGCAAGTTAAACATTGTTGATCCAGGTTTACATATCAAAGCTCCATTTATTGATCATGTAAAAGATCTTGATGTTCGTATTCAGACTATCAGCTCATCTGCTGACAGATTTGTTACCTCTGAGAAAAAGGACGTTATCATTGACTCTTATGTAAAGTGGCAGATCTTAGATGCTGCAACTTATTACTTAACCACAGCAGGTGGTAATAAGTTACAGGCTGAAGAGTTATTACGCAGACGTATTAACAACTCATTGAGAAGCCAAATCGGTCGTTTAACCATTCATGAGATCGTTTCAGGTCAGAACAATGGTCAGGATGCAGCTTTAGAAGAGAGCGATTTTGATACTGTTGTGGATAACTCTCAAAACGAGACTGCTGATAACAATACAACATCTGACAATTCAACACAGACAGCTTCAAATACTCAGGTTACAACACCAGAGGCTACTGTAAGTCAGTCAAAGCGTGATGAAGTTATGCAAAATGCTTTAAAAGACATTGGAGCTTCAGCTAAAGCTTTAGGTATCAAGATTGTTGATGTTCGTATCAAACAGATTAACTTACCTCCTGAGGTTTCAAATTCTATTTATCAGCGTATGAGAGCTGAGCGTGATGCAGTAGCTAAATTACACAGATCACAGGGCCGTAAAGAGGCTGAAGCAATTAAGGCTCATGCTGATAGAGAAGTTGTAGTGAAGATTGCAGAGGCTGAGCGTCAGGCTCGTTCACTACGCGGTGAAGGTGATGCAGAAGCTACCAGAATTTATGCAGAAGCCTACAAACAGAATCCAAAACTCTTTGAGTTCTTACGTTCTATGGACGCTTATAAGAATTCAATGAAGGGTAAGGACACACTTGTATTGCAACCAGATAGTGAATTTTTCAAATTCTTTAATGATGCAAATGGTACAAGTAAACCATAATTATGTATAATCTTAAGTTCGGTGAATATTTTTTACAGCTAAGGTTCTTCAACGAGGAATAAATAATGCCTAACAATGTGATTGTGCTTGGTACACAATGGGGCGACGAAGGTAAAGGTAAAGTCGCTGATTTATTAACTTCAAAGGCTAACATAGTAGTTCGCAGCCAGGGTGGCAACAATGCAGGTCACACCTTAGTTGTAGGCGATAAGAAAGTAGTGGTTCGTTTAGTTCCATCAGGAATTTTACACAAATCATGCTTATGCTTAATCGGCTCTGGTGTCGTAGTAAACCCAGGTGCTCTTTTCGAGGAAATCGAAGAGTTAAACAAGGCTGGTGTTGAAGACGTAGAGAAGAGAATTAAGGTATCAGGTGCTAGTGCATTACTGTTACCTATTCATCCAGCAATTGATAAAGGTGCAGAAAAGTTACGCGGTAAGAACGCTATCGGTACTACAGGCCGTGGTATCGGTCCTTGCTATGAGGATAAGGTTGCTCGTAGAGGCGTTCGTGTAGGTGATCTGTACGATATGGAGAACTTTAAAGTTCGCCTAAAGAGCTTATTAGACTACAGAAACTTCATGTTAAAGAATTACTACAATGAGCCTGAAGTTTCATATGAGTCAGTTCTGTCTTACATCGAAGGTATCCGTGACCGTTTATTAGCTATGGTAGCTGATGTTTCAGAGATCTTAGCTGAAGGTCGCAAGGCAAATAAGAAGATCTTATTTGAGGGCGCTCAGGGTACATTCCTAGATATCGATTATGGTACTTACCCATTCGTAACCTCATCAAACACTGTAGCAGGTGGTTGTGTAACCGGTTCAGGTGCTGGTCCATTAGATATTGATTACGTTTTAGGTATCGCTAAAGTTTACACCACTCGTGTAGGTGGCGGTCCATACCCTACAGAGTTAAACGACGAAGTTGGTGAAGGTATCCGTAAGCGCGGTGCTGAGTTCGGTGCTGTAACTGGTCGTCCACGTCGTACCGGCTGGTACGATGCTGTTGCAATGCGTCGTGCTGTAACCATCAATTCATTAACAGGTTTAGCTTTAATGAAGATGGACGTATTAGATGGTATGGATGAAGTTAAGATCTGTACAGCTTACAAGATGAAGGACGGTTCAATTCGTCAGTTACCTCCTTTATCAGCTCATGAGTATGAAGGTATTACTCCTGTATATGAGTCAATGCCAGGCTGGAAAGAGTCAACCTTTGGTGTAACCAAGTGGGAAGACTTACCAGTAAATGCTCAGAACTACATTAAGCGTTTAGAGGAGTTATCAGGCGCTAAGGTTGCAATTCTATCAACCGGTCCTGAAAGAGATCAGACTATTTACTTAGATGATCCATTTGCAAACTAATCTAAAGCAAAGTACTTTCTAAAGTAAAAGAAGGCCTTCTCAGTGATGACTAGGCCTTTTTTGTAAGTGATGATATAAATCCTGAATAGTCATCAAATCGCACAGATTTAAAGAGTTAAACATGATTAGAGAAATCGTCAAAGACGAAGAGTTTTTAAAGATCCCAAGTACTGAAGCTACAATTAAAGACAAGCAGGTAGCTATAGACCTATTAGATACCCTAGAGCATAACAGTCAGACTTGTGTAGGCCTTGCAGCCAACATGATTGGTCATTCTTTAAATATCATTGCTGTAAATATCCATCAGACTTTAGTGATCATGTATAACCCTGTGATTGTAGAAAAGCATGATCCATACGAAACAGAAGAAGGTTGTTTATCTTTAGAAGGTGTGAGAAAGACTACCCGCTATAAGAGTATCGTAGTTGAGTATGAAGATCATAAGTTCAAAAAGAAGTCTAAGAAACTGTCAGGCTTCTCTGCTCAAATCGTACAACACGAAGTTGACCATTTACATGGCATTATTATCTAGTAAATAGATAGTCTTGTTTTTAAGATGTGTATGAATGGTGAGATTTCATTTACATCAAAAGTAAAAGCCACTGCTGTGGCTTTTATTTAAAGGATTGGTTGAAAGGTAGCTAAACTTAGTAGCGTTACATTTACTTCTTTCTGTTAGCAGCTTTTTTAGCAAGCTCAATTAACATCTCTTTGTATGGACTATCTTCAATAACATTAAGAGCTTTTTTGGCTTTTTCTACAGCTTCAAATGCAAAATCTCGACACTTTGATAAAGAGTCAGTCTCTTTAATAAAGGTTAGTACCTTCTCTAAATTGCAATCTTTAATTGCCTTCTCAAGACCTTTTCTATCAGAGGTGTGTTTTAAAGCCAAGATTAAAGGCAAGGTGATTCTTCCATCTTCAAGATCTTCACCTATAGATTTACCTAAAGTCTGAGTACTTGATGAGTAATCTAGCATGTCATCAGCTACCTGAAAGGCAATACCCAATTGTTTGCCGTATTCTTTTAAAGCTTCAACGATGTTATCAGGTGCTTTTTCGAGAATAGCAATACCTGAGGTAGTAAGCTCAAATAAGGCTCCGGTCTTACAGTAAATTGTTTGCTCGTAGTCTGCAATAGAGATATTTAAATCTCCCTGATTATGCAGCTGATTGATTTCACCCATAACTAAGGCTGCAAGAGTTTCATTTACTAAGGAAAAGAGTTTAGGCTCTTCAACATCATGTAAGCAGAAGAAGCAACGTGTAAACAGATAGTCACCTGCTAACACAGCAGCATGATTGCCTTCAGTGTCATTTAAGGTGCTAACCCCTCGTCTTATGGTTGCTTTGTCGATGACATCGTCATGAACAAGAGTAGCTGTATGCAGAAGCTCGGTTGCTGAGGCAAACTTGAGCATTCTTTTATAGTTTTGAGAATTGCTGTGTGAATTTAATGCATGCCAAGATAGGATAGATAGTCTAGGTCTGATTCGTTTGCCACCAGCTTTAACTACGTGTTGGCACATTGCATTTACATTAGCCTCGTAGGCTGATCCTGACAAAAGGGTAGAGAGGATCTCTTCGACTTTTTGTAAGTCGTTTTCTATTTCATTATCAATTGTATACATGCTATAACTCTCACAAGATGTGATAATTGTAACATCGAATAATGAGTGAATAATGCATGAATTAATAAAAATCTTGAAATTGCACCGAATAAGCTATAAAATTCATAGCGCTTTTTATAGGTCGATTAATGCATTGAACAACATGTATTAATGAAAAAGCATAATCCAGAGATAATTAATAAGTGTAAGTCTTGTTAGAAGACTTGCAATTTGCTTATTTTGTCTGTAAAATAATGACCCATTATCGCCCCAAGTGGGCACAGTTTTAATTGATTGCGGGAGCAGAACTCCTGCATTTACCCGGAGTTTGAGCATGTACGCAGTTATTTTTTGCGGCGGCAAGCAGCACAAGGTTTCCGAGGGCGACGTGCTAAGCGTTGAGCTACTCGATGCCCAGGCTGGCAGCGATATCGAACTAGATAAAGTTCTATTAGTATCAGATGGCACCAACATTAAGGTTGGCGCTCCATACTTAGATGGTGCAAAGGTTACCGCTAAGGTTTTAGGCGCACACGGTGGCGAGAAAGTTAAGATTGTTAAATTCCGTCGTCGTAAGCACCACCAGAAGGTTACTGGCCATCGTCAGTGGTTTACCGATTTACAGATTACTGGCATTCAGCAGTAATTAGTTAGGAGAAAGGAATAAATGGCACACAAGAAAGCTGGTGGTTCCGTTCGTAACGGCCGCGATTCCAACAGTCAGCGTTTAGGTGTTAAGGCTTACGCTGGTGAGACTGTATCAGCTGGTAGCATCATCGTTCGTCAGCGCGGTACACACTTCCACGCAGGTGCAAACGTTGGTTTAGCAAAGGATGATTCATTATTTGCTAAGGCAAACGGTAAAGTTACCTTCGTAACTCGTGGCGCTAAGGGCCGCAAGTTCGTTGAGATCGTTGAGACTCAGCAGTAATACCGAATTTGGTTTACAATGAAAGGGCTCGCAGATGCGGGCCTTTTTAGTCTGTATTGACTTTTATCAGAATCAAATAATTAAAGTGGCGCATACCTGCTGCCATCTTGTAATCTGGAGGATCATAAGGTGAAATTCGTTGATGAAGCCATAATCCGCGTAGAAGCTGGTGATGGTGGTAACGGTATTGTTAGCTTTAGACGTGAAAAGTACGTACCACGTGGTGGCCCTAATGGTGGTGATGGTGGTGACGGTGGCGACGTTTATATGAGAGCTGACGTTAATCTCAATACTTTAGTTGACTATAGATTTACTAAATTCTATCAGGCAGGTCGTGGTGAAAACGGCGGTACTGCTGATTGTACAGGTGCTCGTGGTGAGGATAAGATCCTTTTAGTTCCTGTTGGAACTCGTGTAACCGACGTAGCAACTGGTGAGGTTATTGGTGATTTAAGAAAAGAAGGCGACGTTTTATGCGTTGCTCGTGGCGGTCGTCACGGCTTTGGTAATACTCACTTTAAATCAGCAACTAATCAGGCTCCAAGACAGAAGACTAACGGTACTCCAGGTGAGAGACGTCAGTTAAAGCTTGAGATGCTATTAGTATCAGACGTAGGTTTAGTAGGTCTGCCAAATGCTGGTAAGTCTACCTTTGTAAGAGCAGTATCTGCTGCAAAACCAAAGGTTGCAGATTATCCATTTACTACCTTAGTTCCATCATTAGGTGTAGTTAAAACTTCACAGGGACGCTCATTTGTAATTGAGGATATTCCTGGACTGATTGAAGGTGCATCAGAAGGCGCAGGTCTTGGTCACCGCTTCTTAAAGCACCTAGAGCGTTGCCGTGTTTTAGTACACTTAGTAGATATCCATCCTATTGATGGTTCTGATCCTGTTGAGAACGCTAATATCATCGAAAATGAGATTAAGCAGTACGCTCATGAGCTTTACAACAAGCCTCGCTGGTTAGTTGCTAATAAGGTTGATTTAGGTAGTCAAGAAGAAGCTCAGGAGATCTTGGAGAAGATCTCATCATCTGTTGAAGTAAAGCCTGAAAGAACCTTTATCATTTCAGGTTTAGCAAAGACTGGTGTAAATGATCTTATCTATGCACTGCAAGATCTTGTGGATGAGGTTAAGCAAAAAGAGCTTGAAGAGCCTGAGAAGCCAAAAGCTGAAGAGTTTATCTGGACTGAGCCTGAAGTTCGTGAAAACAATCGTGATGATGACGATTTTGACGATGATGAAGGTCCTGAGTTTATCTATAGGAACTAATCATGGCAGATATTCAGATTATTGTAGCGATTGCAAAGAACTTTGTAATTGGCAATGAAGGCCAGATCCCTTGGCATTTATCAGAGGATCTTAAGCACTTTAAAGAAATAACTACAGGTCACCCTGTAGTTATGGGCAGAAGAACCTTTGAGTCAATTGGTCGCGTATTACCTAACAGAATGAACATCATGGTAAGTTCTACCTTTGATAAAGAGGTTGAAGGTCTTACTGTAGTAAAGTCATTAGCTGAGGCTATCGCACTTGTAGGCGATAAGACTTTGATGGTAATAGGTGGCGCTCGCATGTACGCTGAAGCTCTACCTTTAGCCTCAACTCTGCATCTGACTACTATCGACAAGGAATTTTTTGGCGACACTAAATTCCCTGACTTTACTCAATATCCTTTTAAATTGAAGGATGATGTAGCTTTCCATTCAGACAAGTGTGGTTTTGATTACCACTTCCAAACTTGGACTAAATAGTAAAAAAATAGGGAGCATTGATGCTCCCTAAAACAGCCTCTTTTACAAGCCTTTAACTACATTGTTATTCTTTTCTACCTGTTTACTTTTCTACATGTTCTACGTTTAGATCTTGAGTATTATGAGTCTGTCCGTTGTGGATCTGACTGTTACCAATACTCTGTGAATATGAAACAGGCTCTGGCATCTGATCTGGTGGATTGCCTTTCATAGGATCCCATCCTAAAACTAAGAGGTAAACACCAAAGCCTACCATGAAGGCAAATGGTATATGCCAGCCATAACGTAACCAGTTAACGAAACTACGAGCCTTGTGGAACATATCGCAGACAGCAACACCTGCTGATGATCCAAACCAAATCATTGAACCACCAAAGCCTACAGCATAGGAAATTAAAGCCCAGTCATAGCCACCCTTGATTAGGCATAGCTGAGTTAATGGAATGTTATTAAATACAGCTGAAACATAACCAATAGCCATGGTAGACAGAATTGATGCATCAGGTACTGATTCAATAGGTACAAGTTCTGCGCAGAACACCAGCGCTACAAGGAAGACGGTACTCTCGTAGGATGACTTTACAACTTTCAGATCAATTCTGGTGATAAGCTCACCTAAGATAATTGCAAGCCAGATACCTAGTGCTGGGAACTCAAAGTAGTAGTTAAAGCTAATTGCTCCAATTAAGATAAGACCTACAACAGAGAGTTTCTTTTTATCAACTGATACGTTGCCCTCTACTTCTGTAGTAATAGGATGATACTTTTCCTGTTGCTTTGAAGCAAAATAAGCTACTACCAGAATAGCTACTGTAGCAGGTAAGAAAGCCTGTGCTAAAACTAGAGGATCTTTACCAAAGATCCAGATTAAAGTAGTAGTGGTATCACCTACAACAGAGCCTGCGCCACCTGCGTTTGAGGCAGCACAAATTGCTGCGACAAAGCCTATATGTACCTTACCTTTAAATACGATCATGGCAATG
>JBNMJE010000042.1:0-16638 GCA_050873645.1 Succinivibrio sp.
CAGACCAGTGGCCTAGAATACTAGAACCTCCGTTGCTATCTTATCTAAGTTGTAAAGTTCTTTTTTATCTGTTATCACATTCTTCAATTGAACTCTACTTTGAATTTTGATGTATCTGTTTGTCCTTCTTCGTCGATAACAGTAATACTGTAAAAGCCTTCACTTTTAGGTTCAAAATAGTTTTGCTCAAATTGTTCGTTGTTAAATGTAATAATTAGTGAACCTGATTGTCCTTTTGTTTTGATGTGAATTTTTCCATGACTATCAGGGGACACAGTCTGACCATTTGAAGGAAATGTGATTTCTAACTTTTTCACATTATTAAAAGTATGACTTTGATTTGAAAGATTTAGTTCTTTTAATGCTTTAGGCGCTTCAGTGCTTAAAAGAGGAGATGTTAGAGTTTCTTTATTTAGTGTCTCATTTTTACTTTTTGACAAGATCTCAAAAAGATAAGGTGCAGCACTATCATATCCAGTGTAGTGAGTGTTGCCTTTGATGTTGTAAGGTGTACTTATGGAAACAGCTACTGTAAGGTTGTTTAATGATCCAATCGCTAAGGCATCGGTAAACTCGTAAGCTGTCCCTGTTTTGTATGAAATTTGTTTCTGTTCAGGATATAAGTATGGTCTTGGCGTCTCTTTTAAGATTTTAAACACGGCTCTAGAACTGTCTTTTGTTAACATTCTGTATGTTCTTAAATTTGCGTTTGAGTTGTTTTGGTAAGTAAATTCATGCATTAGACCATCTTCATTTAACATGGCATACAATCTTGCTAAGTTATAAAGACTGATACTAGCGCTACCTAAGATAATCGAAAGATCACTTTTATTATGTCTTAGTTTTAAGAGATCTTCATGAAGGTTAAGCTTCTTTGAAAAGTTGTTTGCTCCGACTAGATTTAACACTTCTAAAGCAGGTAAGTTTAATGAATAGGTAAGAGCTTTTTTAGCAGTTACCTCACCTGTAAACTTTCGACTAAAGTTATTTGGTGACCAGGTGCCGTACAGATTTTTGTTGTCGTGTAATATGGTATTTGGGTGTAACAATCCTTTTTCCATTGCATAAGCATAGGCAAAAGGTTTTAGAGCAGAGCCAGGAGATCTTAGTCTAAAAGGTAAACACAGTGAGCTCTTTTCATTAGATGAAGATCCTAAAACTCCTTTAATTTGATGTGTTTTTACATCAAGCACAATCGCACTTAGAACAAAGTTATTATCAGCTGTATGTTCAAATTTTTCAGCAAGATTATTAAGTTCAATTTGCAATGCGTCATTAAGACTTGAAAAGATCTCTTTATCATCTGTGTTCAAGCTATTACTTTTTATAAAATTAGAATCATGTTTTTTAAGATTAAATTCGTGTTTTTTAAGATTAAACAAATAGTTACCAAAAATAAGAGCATTTTGTGAAATGGTGTATCTTTTGTCTGGAAGTGTCTCTTTAAGGGAAAGAGTAAGTTGCTCTTTTGTTATTACGTTTGCTTTATTAGCAAGCTTTAAAACCTCATTTTTGTAGTAAAGAGCAGTTTTTCTTTTTTTATCAGGACGAATGAGTTCAGGAGCTCTTGGTAGTGCTGTAAGCAGAGCTGCTTCTGAAGGATTTAATGTATTGGGTAAATGATTGAACCATGTTAAAGAGGCTGCTTTTACACCTTCGACATTTCCACCAAAAGGTGAAAGGGTAAGATACAGTGTTAAGATGCCATCTCTTTTGTACTTTATTGTAAGGTATACAGCCTGAACCATTTCCTTTATTTTATTAAAGTAGGTTCTTTTGTGTCCTGTAAGCCTTTTGGCTACCTGCATAGCAAGAGTTGAGGCTCCAGAGCCTACACTCTGATTTTTTAGGTTATTGAAGGAAGCTCTCAAAAGAGAGAGAGGATCCACTCCAAAGTGGCTGTAAAAGCGCTTATCCTCATTGGCAATCAGCATCTTTAAATAAAGATCTGAGACATCATCTTTAGTGGTTTTAAATCTGAGTGAGGAGGTGTCTTCACTTAAAGTATATGCAAGCACGTTTCCTTTATCTGAATAGAGCACATAAGATCTGTTTTCGTACCTGTCTAAAGAAATTTCATCAATGCACATAAACACGAACCCTATGCAGGCACTTAAAACACTTAGTATTAAAAGTGCCACAATTGCATAGGTGAAACGTTGATGCTTACTCATTGCTACTTATCAAAAGATACGTTTCTATTTTACTTCGATGGTATCTTGAGCCTTGTACAATACCTCTGAAGTGGTTCTAAAGGAGGTATTGTGTACAGTCAGCGCTAAAGGTACTGAAGTGCCTCTATATGCTCCTTTTAGAATATAGGCAAAAGCAAAATCATTTCTCTTACTTTGACAGGAATTTACAATTGAGCTGTCTCCTTTTATGGCAGTGAAAGCATAACTGTCTGTAAGTTCGCCTAAGAAAGGATATTTCTGTGAAGCTTCATTAGCATCAATGCTTCTTAAATAGAGCATATTAGCTGGTAGTAAAGATTCAACAGAGATCTTACTTGAATGCTTATTTAGATGAACTTTTATCAAAACGATAATATCCTCATTTACGTTAACGTGAAGAGGTGAGGCAAGCTCAGTTCCATCTAGAGAATAGTAGTTAACACTAATGTCCTGTCTATCTTTTGATAAGGCATACTTCTCTGGTACAGAGAAGATACTTGCACTGATTAAAGTGTCACTATCTCCGTCATTGACTAAAGTAATTTCATTTCCTTTAAGAACACCGTCTGTAAATACGTTGTCATCCTTATTCTCATGTAAGAGCATTTCCATCATCTTGGCTCTTTGAGCTGCAGTCTTATAGCTATAAGAATTCTCTGTAGCTACAATCACGTAAACTTCATTTAAACTCAAAGACAGGCTATTGTTCTCTTTTTGTTTTAACAGAGCCTCTAAGACACACAGACTGTCATAAGCCGTATCTGTGATATATAAAGGTTCGTACTCTTGTAGAGCCTGAATGAGATTTATAAGTTTGTTATTGGAAAGGTTGCCTTTATCAATAGCAATTCTTAAGTTTTCAGCTTCTTTTAACAGCTCAACTGCTTTAGTGATAGCAATCTCCTGACGTTTTACATCACCATACAGAGCAAAAGCTTTAGCATAGGAGAGGTATGCATTGACAGCTTTAGATTTTGAATGGTCAAATCTAAAGGTAAGAGTAGAGCTTTGATTGTCACCTGATAAAGTTAAGGCATACAGGCATAAAGCAGCTGTAGACTCGTTGTCAGAGTTAGCATTTTTCTTAATATTCTGTAAAAGCTTATCTAATACATTAAAGTTTGTGTTATAGCCTTTTTCTGAAGCCTTGTTTAATACAAGGTAAGCATAAGCTGCAGCATAGCCACCATCTTCATAATTGACTAAAGAATAATCAACATAGCCCTGATTATTGATAGTTGAATTTACGTAGTCGATAAGTGAACTTATCTTTGTCTGATAGGTTTTGTATTCCTCTGAACTCTTATCTAGGAACTTATCAGAATAATCTATGAGAGTTGAAAGATCAGATAAGGTATCAAAGTAATTACTCTTAAATGAGCTGTAAGCTTCCTTTGCCATATCCTTTGGATTTACAGCTGGCAACAAACCATAGCTTAACTTTACCTTTGTTCCATCTTTAAAGGTGTTCTTAAATTTAAAAGTAGCCTGCTCATTTACTTTTAATGGAAGAATAGCGCTTTCAAGTACTTTACCTTTGTTTGGTAGTACGTCTATCTCATAGCTGTCATCGTAGGTATAGTCACCTGATTTTACTTTTAAAGATACAGTACCTACACCTTCATTTAAGGCCTTAAGTTTTAAGTTCTCATACGCTTTGTTCTTATCTAAAGCTACACTCTTATCAAGTGAGCACTCTAAAGCTCCAGTGCAGGTTACTTTAAATGAAACATCTTTTTTGTCTTTGATTAAATCATCAAATAAGACTCTGCCATAAAGCTCATCTCCAACATGCATGTAGCTAGGAGCTGCCAATTTGGTAACTGCATCAGAGGCAATAGTAATATCTTTAGAATAGCTACCAACTCTATCCTTATTCCAACCAACAACCATCAGTCTTGCTTTACCTGAGAACTTTGGAATATCAAAACTAATTGTGGCTTTACCGTCTTTAACTTGTGCTCTTGATGAACTCAAAGAGAGTAAAGCTTTGGTGGTATTAGATAAAATTTGAGCACTAGCACCAGCGAGCATTTCATCTGAACCATAACCCTGACCGTCTTTAGATAAAGCTTTCATCACATAGGCATACATGTCATTTACCTTGGTTGAAAAAGCTCTCTTATCGGTTAAAAACTTGAATGGATCAGGGGAGTTTTGTGCGTTAATTGCAAGAATACCTTCATCGATTAAATAGGCTCTTAAATAGGTATTCTCATCGCTATTGTCTACCTCAAGATTTACATTAAGTGTGCTCTTAGGTTTTACAGTATCTAAAACCTGAGCTTTGATGTTTAGAAGCCTGTCCTGATTATCAAATCTGATATAAGAAAGACCTGCAGCTCGCGATGCGGTTTTGTATTTAGACTCTGTGCCTTTGTAGGTGGTAACTAGAGCGTAGGTTCCAGTATCTTTAATGTCAGCAGAGTCAAAGCCAATTTCATTATGACCTTTGTTTACCTTAAAGCTTTGTTTTAATTCAACAGATGAATTTCCAACTACCAAAGAGCCATAACCTTCAAACTCACTGTCAAAGCTTAAATTTACTCTGTCACCTTTGTGATATTGCTCTTTGTCAGATGTTAACAAGATCTTTTCAGGTGTCAGATCGTTATCATCATTTACATATCCTTTTACAAAGTTAAATTTGGTAAAGGCTTTATCGTTTTTTATTTCAACTGTATACAGTCCATCCTCAAGATTTAGTGGAATAGAGCTTAACTTATCTTTTGTAAATGTAAGTGCACCTGAGTCAACTGGCTCTGTATACTCGTTTTTAACAAACTTCCAGTTACCATCAACATAAGCATACTGATATGAAATGTTGCGTTTTAATAAAGAGTAACTTGCCTTACCTTCAAGCCTTTTACCATCCTGATAGCATAAAAGTGATTCAAGCTGGTATCTGTTATCTGCTTTAGTCAGTTTTACACCGATTAATGGATCGCTGTACTTTACCTTAGCTTCTTTAGTCAAGTAAGCAGATCCTGTTACAGGATCAAGAACATAGATATCAAATTTAACTTTGCGAGGGTAGTTCTTATTCTCTGAGTTAAACTTAAAGTTAAAGACACCGTCCTCATTGGTGTTGCCTGAATCTATCTGCACATACTGAGTGTGATTACCATCATTTACACTCTCATCATCAAGACCAAAGGCAAAGTCTTTATATTTATCAACAGCATGACTGTCTGGAAGAATGTTATAACTTCCAGAAATACCGATATCAGAAGCTTTAGCGCCATAGTTATAGTCGGTATTAACTTTGATATTATCAGAGGTACTTACAATATCATCTACCTTTAAACTTGAGGTTAAAGCTGCGGGAGTAAATGCTGAGACGGTAAGATTAGTAGTACTTAAAAGGTGCTTTTCATCAAAGCCTAATTCAAAATTCCAGGTGCCTAATTGAGCATTTTCAGGAAGCGTATATTCATACTCAAAACTGTTCTCAACCGCCCTTGATAGAGGAATTTCTCTTTCAATTACATAGTCAGGACGTCTTATAAAGAGCTTTAATGCCTTTAAAGAAGCAGCTCTAAGATCTTTGTTTCTTACTAAGGCCTGATATACAGTTTTCTCACCAGGTCTTACTAGTGATCTGCTAGTATAGGCAAAGACTTTGTAGTCATTGCTGTCGCTGATGCCAGCACCTTCTTCAAAATATAAAGGACTTGCTCTTAAATCTAATGGGAAGAAATCGTCATTATTGTTAACAGTAACTGTAGCTACACTCTGTCCATTGTCACCTTTGCATAATTCCTTATTAAAATGAACAAAGCCATTGCTGTCTGTAGTTTTAGTATCTAATACGTCATTTGATAATGACTTTAGGGTAACAGTAGCACCTTGAATTGGTTTGGCATCAGTAAGTGATCTTACATTGACATCGATGCCATCATCGCCATTGTATGAGGTAACACCTAAGTTAGAAACGAAGACAAGTTTCGATAATTGAAGAGCATTGTCATCATAGGATATAAAGTCGTCAATTGTAAGATCATCGTGATCTTTTGCGTTGATAACACAGATGACATAAACACCACTTTTATCTGTGTTTACAAATTCGCTGATATCAACAGGTGTATGTTCAACTACATTTCTTTTGTTTTTAAAGTTAACAGTCTTTGAACCTAATAACTTTCCCTGGTTAAAGATAAGCTTACGCATGTCATACTTATCAGGATTTTCTGAATACAGGCTGTAAAGCTCTGCCTGCGGAAGTGAGTTGTTTGAAATCTTAAACACACCTAAAGTTACAGCATCTGTGTTTACAGTCTCAAGTTCAATTACTTTGTGTTTATCGTTACCAGGCAGAATTAAGCCTTTGGCAATTTTAACAGAGCTTGTCTCATCGATGGTTGTAAAGGTCGTTTCAGAGCTTACATCAGTGGTTAAAGTTGAAACTTTGTCTTTACTCTTTTGAGTAAATTTGATGCCTTTTTGGAGCTTTAATGTGTACTCTGTACCAAAGTTAAGCCCTGATACGCACAGACGTCCATCTTTTACAAAAGGGTAGGCATCTTTTACTTTTGAGTTTTTATTTACAAAAACTCCAACAGCAGAAGTTAAATCCTGTTCAGAAACTATATCTTTATCGGTGATAAAACAAGTTAAGGCTTTGCCACGAGTGTTCTCATCAATAGCTCTTTTAACTTCAAGAGAGAGCTTATCAGAAGCTCCATTTGTATCTTTAGCGTATGCATATTCACAGAGCAAAAGAGGAGTAGTTAAAAGAATAGTGCACCAAGACAAAAGTGATAACTTGTGATTCATAGAAGCTCCGTGTAAAGACATATAGCTTAATCTATTACGTAAGTTTACGTTCATATGTAACTGTAGGAAATTATTCCGATTGTAGCAAATCTAACATCAAATTCTTTGATACGAATTAGCAAATAAACTTTACATCGTAAAAGGTTAGGTCGCAAAACGTAAAAGACAAGGATGAAAAGTTGTTAAGAATCTACAGTCTGAACAAAAATTTTTTACAAGGTATAAAAAACAAGAACAATTTCATATAATGGCAAAACTAAATACCAAAGAGGATTGCTTATAAACAGGGTAAACACAGATGATTTAACCTAGGCAGTCTAATGTAATACATATCTTTAAGTTAAGGATGACTTATGGCAAAGGTACAGAAAAAAGGTCTAGTTAGAATTTACAATGCTGGTAAATACAGCATGAAAGGCTTTAAAGCTGGTCTTGAAAATGAAGCTGCAATCAGACAAGAGATGTTCTTAGCCGTAATTTTAACTGCTGTAGCTTTTTATTTAAGATATTTTTCAGATTTTGCTTACACAACCTTAGAATTAATTGCTTTAATTGCAATGCCATGGATTACTGTGGTAACTGAGCTTTTAAATTCTGGTATTGAAGCTGTAGTTGACAGAATCGGTACTGAATTTAACGAACTTTCTGGTAGAGCAAAAGACTTAGGATCTGCTGCTGTATTTGTAATGCTGATCCTGACTTTAGTAACTTGGGTTGTAATTATTGCTGATCACTGCATTTAAGTCCTAGCTTATGCGTGATCATGAATATTACATGTCTTTAGCCTTTAAAGAAGCTTTAAAGGCTAAAGCAATAGGAGAGATCCCTGTAGGTGCAGTTATCGTTGATCCTAATGGTGAAGTTATAGCTACAGGATACAATCAAACCATAAGTACCAATGATACTTCAGCTCATGCAGAGATTGTAGCTTTGCGTGCATTAGGGCAAGCTGTTTCAAATTATCGTTTTCCTGACTATTCAATCTATGTAACTTTAGAGCCATGTTGTATGTGTGCTATGGCTTTAATCCACTCAAGACTTAAAAATCTCTATTTTGGAGCTTATGACTTAAAAACTGGAGCCTGTGGTTCAGCTTTTAATTTAATCTCTGATCCTAAACATAACCATGAGATCAAGGTAGAAGGGGGAATTTTAAGAGACGAATGCTCTATGCTATTGTCTAAATTCTTTAAAGAGCGCAGACTGGCTAAAAAAGAACTGAAAAAACAGTCAACTCAAGACTCTTAAACTCATAGCATCACAACTGACAGCCAATTTCTGTCGCTAATCCAACAATTAATCCATCTACTGTAAAGTAATCTTAACAACTGCGTAAAAACATCTATGCACTCTGCTCAATTTGTGAACGCTTTTGTGAGATCTGACGCTAAATCAAAACTTTGATCGTTTTCATTATGCTATACTATGCAGATGAGCAGATTTAAGATTATTCTGCATTATATAAATAATAATAACGATGTGACCTTGTTTTGAGGAGCTACAGCAGTGAAAACACGCAACAGCATTCGTGCAGAAATTAATGCACTATATAACGAAAGAGTAATAGGCTGGCTAAGTGATTCAGTTAAGTCTAAAAAGAATTTTGAAGCTGTAAGAATTTATTTGGGCGCTCCTACTCGTGATGAGGACGTACTGACAAATAAAGATGAGTTTGTTCGTTTCTGTAACGATTGGCACAAAGAGCTTAATGCAGGAAAAGTAGAGTTTTTAGATAAGACTTATCCAGACCTTGGAAAAATCGAAGTACCTATTCATTTGGTTTTTGAGAAAGTTGATGAACTTGCTGCATGGGCAGGTCATCTTGTGGAGTTCCACTCAGCTCAAAACCGTCTTCAGACAGTTAAGAAAAATTTACCTGAACTGTTAGATTCTGCTGTAGAAAATATTCATGCTTTAACCACATTAGAAGATCAGGATTTTGAGCGATTCCTACTTGTATGCAAGTGGTTATGTGCTCATAAAGATTCTTCATCAATGATCCGTCAGATCCCTGTACGTGGTGTTGATACCTTATGGTTTGAAAAGTACAGATTTGTTGTTCTTGCATTTATGCGCAAGTATCTAGACTTAAATCCATTAAGACGTGATTTATTACAGTTAGGTTTAGTTCCTCCAGCTCCTACTGTACGTTTAGTTTTATTAGATAAACTTTTACGTAGCAGAGTAGGTGGTCTGCGTGATATTGGTATTACAGTTGAAGACTTAGCTAAACTTGATATCAAGCCACGCAAAGTTTTATTCTTTGATGATTTAGCTACTGCTTTATCAGTTCCTGATGTACCTGGTATGGTATGTCTGGTTTTACCATTCCAGACCTCAAGAGTATGCACTATTCCTTGGATTGCTCATGCTCAGTGTGCTTATGTTTCAAATATTGAAATGAAAGCTTTTGCTGTATTGAACAATCTGCGTGTTCATCTACCAAATACTAAGAGTGTTACTTTAAGTAGAGTGTTCTTTGAAGCTAATTCAGACCTTTGGTCATTTGATGATATTGAAATTGAAGAGCTCAATACCTCAATGGCATTAACTTCAACAGAAGCTACTTTATACAATATGTTAGCAGCCGGTGTCTTTGGCAGAAAAGCTCGTTTACCTTTAGAGAGAATTCCTCTATCAGAGATCTTTGGTGCACTTGATATTGAGTACAAAGAAGAGACCGTACAAGAGGAAGAGAACATAATTGATGTTCCAAAACAGGTCGCACCAGCACCAGTTAAAAGCACCACTGCTCAGGCACCTGTTTTAACTAAAACTGAAGAAACTGCTGTAGAAAAAGCTGCTAATGATGATGAAATCAAGAAAGTAGCTGTAGAAGAGAATAAAGATCCTTCAGAGAACGCTGTTCCTACAACTGAAAATCAACAGTAATAATTCTCATTTTTACAATAATTGACACCGTGTTATGGCAAATTTGCTATAAAATGGTGTCAATTTGTTTATGTGAAAAGAGTTTTATTTAGCTTATTACAAAAACAAGCAAAGATTAGTAAGTGTCTAATTAGTAAGAAGCTAAAAAGATAAATCTAAAAGACAGTTTTGAAGATCACAAGCTTTAAAGATAAAGATCTTTTGATAACTGTCGATATCATAAAGAGTATTTTAAATGTCAGCACAATTTATCAGTGTTCACCCAGACAATCCACAGCCACGCTTTATTAAGCAGATCTGTGAATGTCTGAATAATGGTGGAGTTGTGGTTATCCCAACAGATTCAGCTTATGCACTCTGCTGTAAGCTAGAGCAAAAGCAGGCAATGGAAAGAATTGCCAGAATCAGACAGGTTGATAAACACCATAACTTTACTCTTTTATGTCGTGATCTTTCTGAACTGTCAACTTATGCAAAAGTTGAAAACAGTGTATTTAGATTACTAAAGAACCATACTCCTGGAGCTTATACCTTTATTCTTCCAGCTACAAAGGAAGTGCCTCGTCGTCTGATGAACGAAAAGAGAAAGACTATTGGTATTAGAGTGCCAAACAATGCAATCGTGGATACAATTGTAAGTGAGTTAAATGAGCCTCTGATGAGTTGCTCTTTAATTCTTCCAGAGCATGAAGAAGCTGAGTCAGATCCTGTAACCATCAATGATGAGATTGGTTCAGTTGTTGATATCATTGTAGATGGTGGTGTGCTGTCTCCAAGCCCAACTTCTGTGATAGTTTTCAATGACGGAGCTCCTGAGATTGCTCGTTATGGCTCAGGTGATGTTTCTGATTTTGAGTAAAGTTGTGAAGATTGGATTAGTTGAGAAGATTG
Source organism: Succinivibrio sp. (assembly GCA_050873645.1). GTDB lineage: Bacteria > Pseudomonadota > Gammaproteobacteria > Enterobacterales > Succinivibrionaceae > Succinivibrio. The sequence continues at coordinate 10,734 of JBNMJE010000042.1, forward strand.
GATTAAAATTCTTGCTAAAGTAATAGGTTTTAAGAGGAAAGTAAATTGGATTCAGGCCTATTTAAAAGAAGAAAAGTGGCAATCAGGCTGGGCTTAGGTCTGATGGTGGTTGTCATTATTTCTGATTTTTTCCTCTATCCTAGACAGTACTCCTATCCTAGCTCAGTCTCTGAATACAGTACTCAAGAGAATAATGAAAAAAGATATTATCTGCGTCAGCAGTTAGAGCATTCAAAGACCTATGACCAGATGAGACTTAGAGTCAGTAGCTCTCAGTATATAAGCCAGGAAAAACTCTACGACAAGGTCGATCCTAAAACACAGCAGAGCTTTCAGGAAGATACCTCAAGAAAAAGAGGTGAAAAGATCTTGGAAAAGCAGGGTATAAGCTCTGCAAGCACCACTTCTGGTAGCACTTCAGATGGTTCTGCTTTTAAAAACAAAACAGGCAAAGTTAAAGCTAAAGGTCTGTCTGACTGGATGAAACAGAACGCACTTTTAAACGACGATGAGAAATAGTCCTTTCAAGATCTCATTTATCAATATAAGTATCTCTTAAGCTACTGTTAAATTTGTATAATAAAATAACCAAAGTAAAGACGGTACCAATTCTTACAAATCTCAGATAAAGTTATTGATGTTCTTAATTTGAGCATCAAAATACAAAATAATATTTATTCTTATTTTTATAGTATTTTTAACTTTTTAGAACTATACTTAAATAGTAGGTAATAAAAACGTAACGTTAAGATTTAATCTCCAAGTAGTGGATATTATGAAGCATTTTTTAAGATTACAGTTGCGACTCTAATCTCATTCTTTTCGACTATATTTGTAGCTAATGCAGCAGGCGTTAGTGATGAAAATGCACAGACAGAGCAGGCAATTAAAAAACAGGAATTAGATTTAAAGAGAGCCCGTTTGCGTGAATCTTTAAAACAGGATCAGGCTCATTCATTCCAAAGAAGAGCTTTTGATAAGCAGAAAAACCAAGCTGAAAACGATAAGGCTGACTACTATAATGCCTTAAGAAAGCAAGCTGATGCTGATTCATTAGTTAGCGATGAACCTGCTCCTGAAGAGAAAGCTCCAGAGTTAGAGAACAATAAAGATCAGAAAGTTGCATCACAGACTGTTAATAACGGACCTAGAGAAGCTGATGAGCGTACCAAGACCTTCCAAAAGTGGGTTAACAGTAACATGATGTTAGATTCAGACTCAAAGATCTCTCACAAAGATGCTATGAAATACGAGCAAAAAGAAGAGCTTAAAAAGAATCTTTTAGATGGCAACTCTGAGACTGTGATTGTTAAAAAACAGTCTATAGGCAAGATTGAGAAAGTAAATAAAGAGTAGTAATAGAGCTATTTTACAAAGTCAGGTTAAAAACTCTATTTCAATTTCTACTTACGAAAAAGGCAGAACCTCAAAAGCTCTGCCTTTATTATGTTTGTTATTTAAGTTTGGGGTATCTAAAGATTAGATAAGTGGCATATTGTGCTTTGCACACTCTTCTCTCATCTTCTCAGGCCAGATACTTGCCTGAATTTCGCCAATATGAGCCTTGTGCAGTAGAACCATACACAGCCTGCTCTGACCGATACCACCACCGATGGTTAATGGTAATTCGCCATTTAATAACTTCTTATGGAAATACAGCTCTTTACGCTCTTCTTTGTTCTCTAAGCGTAACTGACGGTTTAAAGCCTCGATATCAACACGGATACCCATTGAAGATAACTCAAATGAACGGTTTAAAATAGGGTACCAAATTAAGATATCACCGTTTAAACCATACTTGCCATCTTCGTTCTTAGTTGACCAGTCGTCATAGTCAGGAGCTCTACCATCGTGCTTCTCACCATTTGATAACTGACCGCCAATACCCATTAAGAACACAGCGCCGTACTTCTTACAGATTAAATCCTCACGCTCCTTTGGAGTCTTGTCAGGGTACATCTGTAACAGATCTTCAGCATGAACGAATGTAATCTCCTGTGGTAAGAAAGGCTTGATGTTCTCATAGCTTTCACATGCTAAGTACTCAGTTCTTAAAATTGCTGAATAAATGCGTCTTACAATCTGCTTTAAGAAAGCTAAGTTTCTATCTTCTTTAGTGATAACCTCTTCCCAGTCCCACTGATCAACGTATAGAGAATGAAGATTGTCTAACTCTTCATCAGCACGAATAGCGTTCATATCAGTGTAGATGCCGTAGCCTGGCTGAATCTTTAATTCACCTAAGGTCAGTCTCTTCCACTTAGCTAATGAGTGCACAACTTCAGCTTTCTGATCATTTAGATCTTTAATTGGGAAGGTAACAGCTCTTTCGATACCATTTAAATCATCATTGATACCTAAACCTTTTAATACGAATAAAGGTGCGGTAACACGACGTAAACGAAGCTCTGTAGCAAGATTCTGCTGGAAGAAATCTTTGATTAACTTAATTCCTTTTTCTGTTTGAATTTTGTCTAAGAGCGGAGTGTAGTCCTTTGGAATGATTAGATTACTCATTTCTGATTATCCTTAATATGTAGTAATTGTGAAGATTTTACCTTTGATATCAATTTTTTTAAATATCTTTTTTCGTTAATTAAGATAAATTCATGTCACTGCAAGGATTATTAAGAGAAGAACTCTCATTGGATTATGTCCTGTTCTTATTGAGTCTTTTAGCATTAATTTGTGCACATGAATACACGAAGAGTTTAACGTTATGAAAAGTTCAATTTTAAAGAATTTGAAAAATAAGCCTTTTGTATAGGGTATTATGCAAATATTTTTAATCCTTTTTGCAAGAAGGCTCACTGATTTGAGCACGGTAACAAGCTTATAATTAATACAGCTGTGAGGTTTTGTATGCAAAGTAAAAAGAACCTTGTAAGCGTGCTTTCTGTTGTGTCTTTACTCTTAGCAGTAGTTATTGGCACAAAAGAGTCATACGCTAATGATAACGATGTGGATTCTTCTCTTTTAGAAATAGTAGAGGAGAACAATGCTACTTTGCAGCAAAAAGAAGCAAACAAAACTCCTAAGGATAAGTTACTTGAGTCTGTGATCAGAAGTAAAACTCAAGAAGCAATTCTTTACAGAAACTATAAAGCACCAGAAGATCCCAATTTAAAAGAATTGAAGAGATCGGTAAATCTTGAGAATGCAAGAGTTCATGGTGAAGAAATTTTAGCTGAAAGAAAAAACGGCGGATTAAAAAAGAAACAAAGTCAGAATCTAGAGCAGGGCTTAATGTCTAGCTTTGATAAAAAGAAGACTGATAAGAAGAAATATAAAGTGCTTGATAAAAAGAAAGAAGATGGTGATTCCCATTTGTTTAAGGATCAAGCAGGTTCTGTTTCTAACGCCTTTAAGAAATTAAAATAGTGAAAAGCCTTTATGTGGTACATATTAAAGTTTGAAATCAATATACTGCTGATTTTATTGATGGTAATTGTGGTGCGCTCATTTTCTAGAGAGCATGACCGATTTAATCAGCCATTTGTATATACCTGCTATGCCCTCATCGTGTGTTGCTCCATGCACTACATAGAGGCTATTGTATCCTATACCAATTATTCTGAGGTCCATCAGGTTTTATATGTTATTGAAACAGTATTGTGGATCTTCATGCCATACTGGTGGTTGCACTTTGTCTTTGAAAAATTAGGTTATGGTCATTACTTAAAACAGGGAGCTGTGGTTTATTTAAAGAAAGCCCCTCTGGTAATTGTAAGTATCATGGCGTGCATTTCTCCTTTTGTACCATTGCTGTTTAAATTAAATCTGTTCGGTGATCCAGTAAAGGGTAGCTATACCTATGTCATGGATATCTTTGTAGCTTTATACACAACTGCATCATTGGCTTTGTGTCTGACTACAAGTCTGCTCTCATCTAACAGTGAACTTAAAAAATATGCCATGTACCTTACCATCCCAACCATTATCTGTGGTGGTATTCAGACCTTTACAAGCTACTACATGAGCAACATCTTTTATGTAACTGAAACCATTTTCTGTATCATTACCTTCATTAATGTTCATGAAGACAGAGTGTTTATTGATGCTCTAACCGGACTTAACAACAGAAACCGCTTTAAGAAGTACTTATCTACTGTTATGACCTCATCTTCAGTTAATAGATCAAATATGTACTTAACTTACATCGATGTTGATGAGTTTAAAAAGATCAATGATAATTACGGCCATGTGGTAGGTGATCTTGCCTTAAGAACTGTCGCAGAAGCTATGCGTGAGGTTGGAGAACAGACTCGTTCATTTATCGCCCGTTTAGGTGGTGATGAGTTTGCAATTATCTCAGGACATAATACTAAGAACGAATACGACAAGATGGTGGAGTCCCTGTCAAAGCTACTAGATGAAAAGGCATCAGCTAACTTTACAGAGTTTAAGGTCAAATTCTCATTAGGTACTACTTCTCTTGATATTCCTAATGCATCTATGAATGACATTATCAAGATTGCTGACAGACGCATGTATGAGCAAAAGCGTATCAAAAAGATTAACAATGCACAGAGGAATAATTAGTAATGACATCCACACTATTTTATTCAGTCGAAATTGATATCGTCTGCATTGTTGTTTTTATCTGCGTAATTTCCAATATCTGGAAAAGCGGTGACAGATCAAGATTTGGCTATATCATGGTTTTAGCACTGGTTACTTTACAGTGCTTAGCTGATATCTGTCTTAAGACCTATACTAGCATCAGCTGTTATGCTCTTTTTGCAAAGAATGAGGTATGTACTAAAGATGTAACTCAGGTTGTGCTCTTTAGTTGCATTGTATCTTTCTTTAACCTTTTTGTGCCATACGTATTCTTTGTAAAAAGCTATTTACTAAAGGCTGAAAAATCAAGAACAAAGGGCATTAAGCTGTGTGTATTCTCAATTCCATTTGTAATTTTAACCTATTTTGTAGTTACCTCTCCTGCTAATGGTTATATCCAGTTCTTAACCTACCATGGCGCTTATGTTCATGGTAAGTACTATTCAGCTTTAGTTGGAACTGTAGGATTCTACTCAATCCTAGCTCTAATTAACTTTATGTATGTGGTAGCCTCACGTCAGGATAGAATGATTGAGTTTTCCATTTCAAAGGTTGATTACATTCTCTTCTACTTGACCTGTACACTTCCATTTATACTCGCACCAGTAAATTTATTGGTAGATGAAGTGTTATTAGTATCACCATGCTATGCTGTATGTTTCTTCTTCCTGATGACCTTACATCAGCATATGCGCATTTCAATTGATGATTTGACCACTTTAAATAACCGTAATGAGTTAAAGAGCTATCTTTTAAATTTAGTGTCTTTATCAGAGGCTGAACGTAAGACCACCTATATGATGTTCATTGATGTTAATAAGTTCAAATCTATCAATGATAACTATGGTCATAACGAAGGTGACGTGGTTTTAATGCAGTTATCAAGATTATTAAAAGGTGTGGCTGAGACCTTTAACTGCTTCTTATGCCGTTACGGTGGTGACGAGTTTATCCTGATTAAGAAGAATGCTAATGAGGAAAGAGCTGCCGGCGTATGCCGCTATATTGATAAGACTGTAGCTAGACTGAAGGTTTTATCTTTAGCTCCTTATGAGCTGTCTGTATCAACAGGTTATGTGCGTTTTGATAAACGCTTTAAGACTGCCAAAGACTTCATTGAAGCTGCTGACAGACTTATGTATGAGACCAAGCGTAGCTCTCGTAAAGATTACTCTAAGATCTAATAAAAAAGCCTCCGCAATTAGTATGAACCCCATTATTGATCACATGATTGATAATGGGGGGTTGTTATGAAATTAACTTATGAAGAAAGACTTCTAGTTGTTGAAGATCATAAAAGGTACGGAACAGCTTATACTTCTAGGAAATGGGGACTTTCAGA
>JBNMJE010000043.1:0-16617 GCA_050873645.1 Succinivibrio sp.
TGATAAAGAAATGCCTGTAGTAGTTGTAGCTCCTGATAACTCTTTAATGGATAAACTTGTTTCTAACATTGAAGAAGTTCGCGCTCGTGGAGCTTTACTGTACATCTTTGTATCAGAACAGGCTCATCTAAAAGAAGATAGTCAGACAAGAAAGGTATCATTACCTGATTGTCCTGAAATCTTACAACCAATTCTGTTTACTATCCCTCTACAGTTATTAGCTTATCATTGCGCTGTAATCAACGGTACTGACGTTGACCAACCAAGAAACTTAGCTAAGTCAGTAACTGTGGAATAATTTAAGTAAAAAACGCTGTCACCAGTCCATTACGGATCGGTGACAGATTTTTTTAACTAAATCACAAAAAGACTGTATTATATGCGTTGAAAATTTAGCAATAAAATCACAAATACGCATGTTAACAAAAGAAAAAGCCATAAAAATCTCTGTTCCTTACTGCTTAATCTCAGTAGCAAGAGATTCAGTTTACTACTTTGTACTATCTTTCTATTTTTTATACCTCTCTAGAGTACTAAATCTGTCTTTAAGCTGCCTAGTACCTATGCTTTTGTTTATAAAGGTCGTTGATATCATCAAAGAACCTTTCATAGGATGGTTACTTGATTCATTAGGCTCTTACTTAAAACTGAACAAATTCAGAGTTTTTATCTTTGTAGGAACCATTTTCAATGCCTTAGCCACCATTGCCATGTTTAATGTTCCTCATTTGACAGCAGAGAACTTTGAAATATTCTATTGTGCTGTTTGCTATGGTATATGGACGGCTACTTTCTCTTTATATGACTTATCAACATGGGCAGTACTTACCTCATTTGGTAAAGACAATAAACTAAGAGAAGCTTTTGCTTCTGTTTCTAGAATTTCATCTTTAATTGGCTTTTCAATTACTCTTTTAATTTTTTCTACTATCTTTGACTCAAACAGCATCTTACCTAAGATAGTACAAACTATTCCTGAGCATAACTTCAATGTAAGCTCATTCTACATTGCAGCATTCCTTGTAATCACAGCTCTTTTATTCACACTAAGCTATAGCGAAAAGAATACAGCTCATAAAAAGATAGCTTTTTCAAAAGCACAAAAAGCCTTCTGGGGTAATGATCAGCTGATTATTACCTTTGCAGTAACTCTCCTACAGCAAATTACTTTAAGCGTCTTTATTTGTTCATTTGGTTACTTTTTCTTATTTTTGCCCCAAATACCTACTGACTATGAGATCTTTTTACAGGTTCATCTGCCATGGATGATCACTGCTTTCATTTCACTGTTATTGTTTAAAGATCTAGTAAAAGTAACTTCAAGAAAAACTGTTTTTATTATTTCGATCATTCTGCCAATGATAGGTTTTGTGTCGATGTTCTTACTGGACTTCTTTGGAGAACTAACTCTTCCTATCATCGGTGCTTTAGTATCAATTAGTGCCTGTGGTTTTGCCCTTTCTTTAGCATCTACCACAGTTATGACTGCAGATTGTGTTGATTATGGTGAGTTCAAATTTGGCATTCGCGCTGAATGTATGAATTTTTCAGTTCAAACTATGTCAGCAAAAATTGGTTACGTATTCATTCTAATCATCACAGGTCTGTCATTCTCTTTTTCAGATATCTTTGTAAAAAACGTAAATTTAACCAATCAGATGTATTCAATCTATTTATGCATTCTGATTGTTTGTATCTGTAGTGTAGCCATGCTGACTGTTTACATTACTTACTACAAATTACACGGCAGTTTCTTTGAAAACATCCTGAACGCTATTACCTATTTTTCAAATAACAAAACTGCTGCTGTAAAAGAGAAATTCAATTCTGTCAGATATGCAATCGATGAACATTGTGTTCTCTATAAGTTAAAAGCAAACGATCTTGATGAAGTATTACAAGTTTTGACAGACAGATTATTTGAAGTTAAAGCTATCAAATCTAAGCATGAATTCTTAAAAGGCATTAATGAAAAGATAGCTAAGAATCCTGCAGGTATTGCTCATGGCATTGCCATTCCACATGCTCGAGGCAATTACGTAAATAGAAGTTCTTTAGCTGTTGCTACCCTTAAGACTCCATTAAATTGTGGAGCAAGTGACAACAAACCATGTGATCTATTCTTTTTGATAGCTGTTCCTGATGATGGAGTATCACACATCAATCTGCTATCAAATCTATCTTTAATGCTAAGTGAACCTGGCTTTGCGGATAAATTAAGACACTCAGGTTCAAGTGAAGAAATTACAAAAAGGCTAATCTCATGCGAAAGAAATTTATTCAACTAGTTACAGTTGTATCTACACTTTTTACTTTTGAACAGGCTCAGGCTAGCTCTGATGTGGTGGTGTGTGCAGTACCTCAGGTCTATTCAGCACTAGAAAGCGCCAAAGATGAAGCTTCAGATAAATTTGAAACTTATTATGCTCCAGCTGAAGATCTAACCTCACGAATTGCCAATAACTCTGGCAAATGCTCCATTGTTGTAAGCTCAGATGAAAAACTGGCAATCTTAATGCTAAGAGCCGAAAAGACTACTCAAGAAGAGATCAAGCCTTTTGTAAAAGCCCCTCTTATTCTTTGGTCTAAAGATGAGTATCTATTTAAAAATGACATCAATGCTATCAAAGATAAAAAGCTAAAGTCATTAGCTCTACCAAAGGCAACCTTAACTCCCGTAGGCTTTGCAGCTGCTCAAATTGTAAAAAAGAAGAACTTCCCAACTGACTACATCAAGTACAGGATCTTCAGGACTGAGCATGAGTATCAGGCTTATGCAATGGTCAACAGTGGTAACGTACAGACTGGTTTTATGACCAAACCTTTGATCATGAAAGATGGTAAGGCAACAGGTTCTTACTGGTTCGTACCTCATGAGTACTATGATCCAATCAAGTATTTCCTTATCAACACTAATGCTAATTCTTTTAGAACTAAAAAAGTTTATAACTATCTTTTAAATGATAGTAACGTACATCAGTACTTTGTAAAGGCAGGTTTTGAGGAATTAGACAAGTAAAAATAAAGACTAATTCTGACAGTAGTAGCAATCAAAACGGCAAGCCTTACCGTCAACAAAGCTACTACGTCTTACGTTAAGCTCTAAAGGTGGTTCACCTGTAGGTCTTTTTACGACTAAATGGTGACCTGCTACGGTAAGTAAATAATTAGCATAATCGACAGTATCTAAATCAAAGCCTACCAATTCATGAAAGACTCGCATGTCTTTTTTGACTAATGCGCTCTTAGAACGTTCAGGAAACATCGGATCATAATAAATTACATCAGGTGTTTCTAATTGAGCTCCCTTTTCAAGATTATCTTTAACGCTACCGAAGTTGCATAAAGTAGGTAAACCGTTTTTAAGTTTAGATAAGATCTCATCAGAGTTTTTAGCTTTTCTCATTGCGCAGACTAATAAAAGCCAAATCACAGGATTTCTTTCAAACATATATACAGTGGCACCTGCTGACTGTAGGATTAAACTCTCTCGGCCTAAACCTGCTGTCGCATCAAAGACAACTGGTTTTGAGAGTTTACCCATCACAGCACGACAAACCGCTTCACTGTTTTTACCGCTGTGATTTAATCGCCATAATAGCTTTTCATTGAAAACGTCAATCTTAAAATCCTTTTCAGAGATTTCACAATTCTCTAAAGAAAGGTAGATTTCATCGTTTACGTAAAGCACAAAATGAGAATTTAAAGCTATAGTTTCGCTTTGTGATGACAAAGCTTCTTTAACTAATAAAGCTTCTTTCTCAAAAGGAGAGTCTTTGGCGATTCTAATCTCAAGCATGCTCTAATCTTTTCTATCTAAACTGCTTAATAGCATTATCAAAATCAGGCTTTACATTACGCCATAATTCAAAGCTTAAGATTGCCTGTCCTACAAGCATACCAAAACCATCATAAGCTTTTACCCCTAAAGAATTAGCTTTATCTGTAAAGCAGGTATGACCATCAGGACGATACATTAAATCATAGACAAATGAAGCTTTAGATAAGATTGAGTCATTGATATTTGGTAACTCGTTTTTTAATGACAAAGATGTGGCATTGATAATAACATCATATGAGCCACTTAAATTCTCATAAGAAGTACCATCAACTACACCAGGATATGCAATTGCTAAATCTAAAGCCTTTGAAACAGTACGGTTTACAATGGTTATCTTTTTAACACCACTCTCAATGATTGGCTTTAAGATACCTTTAGCTGCACCACCTGCACCAATAATTAGAACATGAGCATCTTTTAGAGGACAACCTAATCTCTTTAAATCATAAACTAAGCCTCTACCATCGGTATTGTCACCTAAGATAGAACCATCAGGCATCTTCTTTAAGGTATTAACAGCTCCGGCTGCTTTTGCATATTCTGTTAAGGTATCAGCATATGAGAAAGCGTCCAGCTTACAAGGCACAGTAATATTGCAACCTAAGCCACCGTTTCTAAAAAACTCATCAGCACACTGCTTAAAGCAACCTTCTTCAACCAAGATACGACCGTATTCAAGATCTTGGTGAGTTTCTTTAGCAAAAAAAGCATGTAATGCTGGAGACATTGAATGAGCTACAGGATTACCAAATAAAACGTACTTGTCTGTCATTATTCTTTCCAACCAGGACCCTTTCTAACCAGGGTATGAGTTAAGGTGTCGTAAATTGAAGTAGGAGCATTCTGACCTCCACAATGAAGATCTAGCACCAAATCTACACGCTCTAAGAGTTTTTTATCCAATAAGGAAACATCACTAGTTGCAGGTAGACCTGAGATATTTGCACTTGTCGATACAAGTGGGGTTCCACATTCTTTACAAAGAGTAGCCAATGTTTCAAAAGCAGTAATTCTTACAGCAACTGTATGATTGTCTTTTAGTGCAATGCTGTGAAAGTCATCATTCATAGGCAGAATGAAAGTATGAGGACCAGGCCACATAGATGACATTAACTTGTGAGCTGAGGCATCAACTCTTTTATCATCAATGTATCTTGATAATGTGGACAAAGAGCTGTCAACAATGATTAGTCCTTTGCTAACATCACGCTCTTTTGCCGCAATTACTTTTTTTACAGCATCTTCATTAAAAACAGAGCAACTGATGCCATAAACACCTTCTGAAGGACAAATTACCAGTCCACCAGATTTGATGACCTCAGCTGCTTTTTTGATGCTTTTAGAAAAAATAGCAGTCATTGCTTAGAGATTCTTTAGCTTTTCCTGTAAAGCAGCATCTTTATCCATAACAGCTTTAGCTGCCTTTTCTCTGTCTGCTTTTACTTTTGCATCGATATCTTTATCGGTTAAAGCAATGATTTGAGCTGCTAAATAAGCTGCGTTCTTAGCACCTGCTTTACCTACTGCAACAGTAGCTACAGGAATACCACCTGGCATCTGTACAGTTGAATATAAAGCATCAACACCTGATAGAGGGCCACCATCACATGGAATACCAATTACAGGTCTTGTGGTTCTTGCTGCAATTGCACCAGCCAAGTGAGCTGCAAGACCAGCAGCTCCGATAAATACAGCACAACCTCTCTTCTCTGCATCTGTAACATACTCACTTACAACATCAGGAGTACGATGAGCAGAAGCGACTCTTGCTTCATAAGGAATACCAAAGCCCTTTAAGATTGACATGGTGTTTTCTAGTAAAGGAAGATCAGAATCTGATCCCATTAAAATAGCAACAAATGCTTTTGACATAATTATTTACCTCGCTAACAGTGGTAAAGATTTTACCACGAGCCACTAATTTGGGCGAACAATTACATGTTTGCGACGTTTTCTGCTTTCACATAGAACATTTCCGCAAACAAGGCCAATACCTGCTTTGAATTTTTTCTCATACATAATAGGAAATGAGCAATCAGGACAAGGTTTAGCTACAGGTTTACCAGGAACAGAGAACTTACAATCAGGGTAGTTAGAGCAAGCATAAAACATTCTGCCTGAGCGCGAGGTTCTTTGAGTTAGCTTTCCTTTTTTACAAATGGGGCAATTGATGTTCATACTCTCTTGAGGATTATGAACATAGTTACACTCAGGATAGTTTGAACAGCCAATAAAGATACCAAAACGACCTTTCTTTACTAACAATGGTTCTCCACAGCGTGGGCAGGGAGCTCCAACTTCACCTAATGACACCACTGTATGAGTAGCTACTATAGGTTTTAAGAATGAGCATTCAGGATAATTTGAACAACCTAAAAAATCACCATGAGCAGAATGTCTTATAACTAAAGGCTCTCCACATAAAGGACAAGGAGAACCTTCTTTTAAATGTTCATCTTCAGCTTGCATACTCATAAGATAATTTCCCGCTATGTTTAGTAGTTTTTAAATTTTAGGTCTTTTGACAATCTTAGGACGTCATATTCTCACAATTTAAGCAAATTTGCTCCACTAATGGTAAAATTAAAGTAACTGACAAAAGGAAATAAAATGGCAATTAGAGACGTAGTTATCTACCCTGACGAGATTTTAAGAAGACCAAACAGTGATATTACTGTTTTTGACGAGAATTTAAAGCAATTGTCTGAAGACATGTTCGAAACCATGTACAAAAATGAAGGTATTGGTTTGGCAGGTCCTCAGATTGCAGAAAACAAAAATATTGTAGTAATTGATATTCCTGAAGATGACGGTTCACAGGGAAAGAATAAGGTAGTTTTAATCAACCCTAAGATCACCAAACTTGAAGGTGATATTGTTGAATCACAAGAAGGTTGTCTTTCTGTTCCTGGATATCAGGATAAAGTTGAAAGATATGAAAGATGTACCGTTGAATATCAGAATTTAAATGGTGAGCATTGCACTTTTGACAATGTAGATGGACTATTTGCAATCTGTCTGCAACATGAAATCGACCATCTTCATGGCAAACTATTTGTAGATAAGTTGTCTAGAATGAAAAGAGACAGACTTCATAAAAAATATGAGAAATATGTAAAGTCTCTTAAAGGAGAATAATCTTGGATAAGAGAATTATCTTTGCTGGAACTCCTGAATTTGCAGCTGTTCATTTAAAGGCTTTATTAGATGCAGGTATTAAACCTGTAGCAGTCTATACCCAGCCTGATAGACCCGCAGGAAGAGGTCACAAATTAACACCATCTCCTGTAAAGGCATTAGCTCTAGAAGCTGGCATTGAAGTATTTACTCCAGAGAACTTTAAAGACGAAAGCGAGATTGAGAAATTTGAAAGTCTCAAAGCTGATCTATGCATCGTCGTAGCTTATGGCATCATTCTGCCTCAAAGAGTTATTGATGCTCCTAAATATGGATGTATCAATGTACATGGTTCTATTCTTCCAAAATACAGAGGAGCAGCTCCTATCCAAAGAGCACTTTTAGATGGTGAAGAAGAGACTGGTGTTTCTATCATGAAGCTAACTCTAAAGTTAGATGCAGGTGATGTTTACTCTGTTGCTACTTTAAAGATTGAAAAAAGCGATACCTCCGCTACTTTATTTGCAAAATTAGCAGACTTAGGTGCAATGACCTTACTTATTGCTCTGCCAAAGATTTTTGATGGTTCACTAAAAGCTGTACCTCAGGATGAAGCTTTAGTTACATACGCAAAGAAGATCTCTAAAGAGGAGTCTCACATTAACTTCAATCAAAACGCTGAAGTTGTAGACAGAACCATCAGAGGTCTGAATCCATGGCCTGTAGCAACTACAGAACTTGATGGCATCAAGTACAAAGTATTTATGTCATGTGTTGAGTATGGTACTACTGAGCTAGAACCAGGTCGCATTGTTAATGTTGATAAAGATGGCATCAACGTAGCTTGCGCCCATGGTATCGTAAAACTCATTACAATTCAGGCACCAGGCAAAGGTCCTGTAAAAGCAGCAGATCTTGCTAGATCTAGAAAAGACGAATTTTGTGTAGGAAAACAATTTGGCTGATAATCAAAAGAGTGCTCTAAAACTAAGACACAGCACTAAACCGCATACTGATTCACGTGATAACCAGAAAAAGAGATTTTCTCATCACGCTAATACTCATAAAAAAGCTACTGCAGCTCAAGGTTCAGCATCTAGAGCCGCTGCTGCCTTATGCGTTAATGCTATTGAAGAAGGAAAATCTCTAACTGAAGCACTGCCTCTATTTACTAAAGAGTTAGACGACAGAGATAGAGCTTTTGTTCAAGAAATTGTTTATGGCACTCTAAGACACAGAAGATTACTCTCTACTACTGTAAATGAGCTTTTAGATCACTCAATCAATCAGCAATTTAATGTAGCAAGAACTCTGATTATCTGTGCTATTTATCAGCTTTTATTTACCAGAGCTCCAGCACATGCTGTTGTAGCTGCAACAGTTGGTGCTTGTGAACTTTGCCGTTGCAAAAAGTTTACAGGTCTTGTAAATGCTGTTTTAAGACGTTTCCTACGTGAAGGCGCTCATCTTGTACACAGTGCCGATCCTTGTGTTGAGCAGTCTTTCCCTAAATGGCTATATGAAGAGCTAGTAAAAGATTATGGTAGTGATGCTGTTGAGATCATGAAAAACTCTAATGAACATGCTCCTATGTTCTTGAGAGTAGAAAACTCAAAGATCACAACCGAGGATTACTTAAAGGCATTAGATACTTTCTCAATCGATGCTAAAGCTGTTGAAGAAAGTCCATGCACAGTTCTTTTAGACTCTCCTGTTGGAGTTGAGAAGTTGCCTTATTTTGATAAAGGCTACGTAGCTGTTCAGGATTTAGCAGCACAGCTTGCAGCTCCTTTGTTGAATCTAGAAGAAGGCCAAAGAGTTTTAGATACCTGTTCGGCTCCTGGCGGTAAGAGCGCTCATATTTTGGACATCTGCCCAAATGTAGCTTTAACCTGTACTGATGTTGATGAAAAGAGACTTAACAGTGCTAAAGCTAATCTACAAAGACTTTCAAGATCACCTGAATTTATCGTAGCAGACATTGCCAATGAGCCAAACAAGTTAACCGGCACTTTTGACAGAATTCTTGTAGATGCACCTTGTTCAGGTACAGGTGTTATCAGACGTCATCCTGATATCAAATGGTTAAGACGTAAAAAGGATATTGATGTTCTTGTAGCTACACAAGAAAAGATCTTAGATAACGCTTTTGCTTTATTAAACAAAGGTGGAATCTTAGTTTATACAACCTGCTCAATTCTAAAAAGAGAGAACGTTGAGCAAGTTGAAAAGTTCCTATCAAGACATGCTGATGCTAAGGTATTGCCATTTGAAATGCACGGTAACACTGTTGAAACTTATCAAAGATTACCTGGCGAAAATGGTTCTGATGGCTTTTTCTACGCAAGATTTATTAAGAATTAAGTATTACTAAATGAAGATTATTATTCTCGGATCTGGTGACGTAAGTATTGAACTTGCTAAATATCTGGTAAATGCCGGACACGCTGTCACCATTGCAGATACTGCTTATGATGCTCTGTCAGAGATCGCTAACCGTATCGATCTGAGAGTTGTAATCGGCAATCCAGCATCTCCTGACACCCTAAGAAGAGCAGGCGCTGACAATACTGAACTTCTAGTTGCAACCACATCAGACGATGAAGCTAATATCACCGCTTGCTGTGTTGCTCAGTTCTTATTTAAGATCCCAAGAAAAATCGCCAGACTTCGTAGTGCTGAATACCTGCAAGAAGCAGGCGTGCTTTTTGGACCTAACAGCATTCCTATCGATCACATTATTGCAACTGAGTACATCACTACTCAAAGCATCATGTCTATGATTGAGTTACCTGGTATCAATGAAATCGGTTCTTTCTGTGACAGCAGAATTATTGTTGCAAGTACCAAAGTAGAGTTAGGCGGTAAGCTTTTAGGAAAGAGTATTAACTCCTTCTCAACATATGATGGTAAAGCTAGTGTTTTAGCTGTTTACAGAGATAAAAAAAATTTATCTGATCTTAAAAAAGAAGCCTTCCAAATTGGCGATGAAGTATTCTTCTGCTGTGAACGTGATAGAGCTTTATCTCAATTATCAGCATTAAGAAAACTAAGTATTGGTGATAGAAACATCACTATTGCAGGTGGTACCCATATTGCTGACTCTTTAGCTCGCGCTCTTTCAGAAAAATACAGTGTAAAGTTAGTTGAGTCTGATCCGATTAGAGCTAAAAAGACCGCTCAGCATTTACATGACAGTGAAGTTGAGGTTTACAACGCAGATCCTATCGATATGAACTTCATGAAAGAAGAAAACATCGATTCTACCGATCTGTATATTGCAGCGACCCCAAAAGATGAAACAAATATCATGTCATCTTTGATGTTAAGAAAAGTTCATAACGTCAAAACCTTAGCTTTAATCAGAGGCGATTCTTTTGTTGATTTAACAGTTAATGACAAATCAGATATTGATACTGTAGTCTTCCCTAAAGATTCGATTATTTCAGCTCTGTTATCTTTAATTAGACAAGAGAGTGTAGAAAACGTACATCTGTTCAGACAAGGTAAATCTGAAGCTATTGAGTTCATCTTAGAAGGCTCAAGATTTACAAGTAAGATCATAGGTAAAAGAGTAGATTCTCTAAACTTACCAAAAGGCGTAACTTTAGGCTTGGTAATTAGAGGCAAGAAACTGCTTCAAATTGAGCCAGATCTTAAGTTTGAAGACAAAGACAGACTGATTGCTTATCTAGACGACAACAGCCAGATGCGTAAGCTTGTAAGATTCTGTCGTCCATTCTCATTCTGGATACCAAAGTGGTAATTGATTTTAGACTAGTAGCAAAACTGTTAGCACCGGCTCTATTCCTATTTGGAATAGTGTCTTTCATTCCTGCTATCTATGCTTTGTGTAACACTACACACGGCATTGGAGCTTTCGTAGCTACAGGTATTATTGGTCTATTTGTATCTTTTTCCTGTCATACTTTAGGTAAAAAGGCAGGTCAGAATCCTTCAATTAGAGTGTTGTTTCTCTTCACAACCTCTTTATGGGTAATTGTAGCTTTAATTGCTGCCATTCCTTTTTATTATCAGTTGCCAGATTTGAGCTTTTCTCAATCACTTTTTGAAGCCTGTTCTGGCTTATCCACAACAGGTTCAACTGTCATTACACACTTAGAGCAGCGACCTCAAGCGATTATCCTGTGGAGAGCTATATTGCACTATATCGGAGGCGTAGGATTCGTTGCGTTAGCTGTAGTTATTCTGCCAATCTCCGCTATGGGTGGTATGAGTATTTTCAAAACAGAATCTCAGTCTTTTGATGATTCAGCAAAATTTACTCCCCACTTAAAAACCATGGTTATCTCTCTGTTCGTTTGGTATGTAGCTATTCTTGTAGCCTGCACATTGTTTTATGTTGTAGGTGGCTTTGATATCTTTACAGCTATAACCACTGCTATGAGTACAGTTGCAACCGGTGGTATGACTACTACCGATGCTTCTATGAATGGCACTACACCTTTCATACAGTATGTAACTATTGTATTCATGCTAATTTCAAGCTGCCCATTCTTGCTGATCCTGTCATCCTTATCCGGTAACTTTTTTAAATTCTTTAAAGATCAGCAGGTAAAAGGTTTCATTCTCATCAACGTGGTAGTAGCAACAGCAGTTGCTATCTCTTTAATTTACCTAAATGATTATGATCTTGAAAAGGCCTTTAGAATTTCCTTTTTCAACGTTGTGGCTGTAACTTCAACAACAGGCTATTCTCTTGAGGATTTTACTTTATGGAATCCTTTTGCCTCTAGTTTGTTCTTATGTATTCTGGCTATCGGTGGCTGTTCAGGTTCTACCTCAGGTGGTATTAAAACTTTCAGAATTCAGATCTGCTTATCCATGTTTAATACACAGTTGCAGAAACTCTTACACCCTCACATCGTTAGTGAGCCTAGATTTAATCGAAAAGTAATTGATCCTGCAACTCTGTCATCTGTAATTACTTATCTTGTGTCTTATATCTTTATTGCAATGCTATCTAGTATCGTAGCTTGCTCTTTAGGTCTGGACTTAGGTGACTCGATTACAGCAACAGTATCCTGTCTTTCAAACGTGGGACCAGCAATGGGTACTACCTTAAACCCTTCTTCAAATTTCAGTCAGGTTTCAAATCCTCTCTGTCTGTTATTTAGCGCAGATATGATTTTAGGTCGTCTTGAGATCTTACCTGTACTTATCTGTTTTACCAGAATGTTCTATAAGAGATAGTTTGAGCTCACTGCTATTCAACATATTTAAGAAAAAAACAGTTAACTCTCATGGTATGCTTTAAGACTAAAGTTTAAGGAAGGTTATCTCTGATAACTTACAATCTTGATGACTGTTGATTATCCGATTGAAATGAGGCTCTGCATTTACAGAACCTCCAATAAAACTAGTAGTAGAACCAGTAATCTAAAGTTAAGAGCATGATCCACACAATATTGTGGAAAGCACAACCAATTAAAGTGTACTTACGCTCTTTTGCTACCGCCTTACCATCTTCACAATGAACTGAGGCTCTGTAAGTAGCCGCTGCCAATGGTAAGAGTGCAAACAGTACAATAAAGCACTCCCAGAACTTATGTGAGAAGAAACAGGCACTCAATGATGCAATAGCAGAGAAAGCAAACATCACGATTAGATATACAGCTGACATCTTAGGGCCTAGTCTTGCTGCAATAGTTTTCTTGCCTGAAAGTCTGTCTTCAACAATATCTCTCATTGAAGCTACATGTAATACCATTACAGACTGAGCACCAGCTGCTAGTCCTAATAAGAAAGAATCAGGGAAAAGATCAACACCCTGATCACTTGCTCCTAACACTAAAATCTGTGAACCGATAACAGCTGCTAAACCAAAGAAGATAAATACAGCTATATCTCCAAAGCCTTTGTATCCATAAGCCATACCAATGGTATAGAAGATAGCAGCTAACACTGCTGCTACGCCTAAGAATACAAACCAGGATAGAACTTCGATGTTGTTTCCTACAGCCATAAACAGAGCTAAAGTGCCACAAATAGTCGCAAGTAATGTCACTGTAGCCATAGATTTTCTTAGCGCAGTAAGAGAAATTGAACCTAACATCACTGCTCTTATTGGTCCTAAGCGATTTGGACCATCAGCGCTTTTGCAGGCATCACCATAATCATCAGCAAAATTACTTAAAATCTGTAACAGCACACCTGTTGCAACAATTAAGAAACCAGTTAACAGGGTATAAGCAGTAACATTGCCGTAGTAATAACCTAAAGCACAGCCTAATGCACAGTTAGTCAGAGCAAGAAGCAATGATTTTAAACGAATTTCACTTAACCAATCTTTTAACATGTTGTATCTCTTTTAAGGTTCCTTTTAACAAAGGGAGCCTTTTAATAATAAAGCCAAAAGTCTGCTACTAAGACAATGATCCAAATTAGATTATTAAAAGAACAGCTTAACATCAACTCATTAAAGCGTTTTTTCAATAAGTTTGACTTGTTCTTATATCTTAAGATGGTATACACAAAGTAGATCATAGGAATGAAGCCTGCAATGATAAACAGAGACTCTAAAGCTCTGTGAGAAGTGATACAGGCTAATACAGAAAATGTGATATCTGCAGCTACTAACGCAATTAGGTAGATTGTAGAAATTTCATAACTGATAACTTGACCTATAGTTTTAGCTTTTTCCCTAACATTAGTTCTAATGCTTCTTACATAGAGAATAATTAAGGAACTAGCTGCAGCACTTACTGCCAAAAGGTAAGCATCAGGATAAAAATCGATAGTAGCACTAGATGCTGCCACAATAATGAACTGTGAACCTAAAATTGAAATCATGCCGAAAATGACAAAGATAGCAATCGCTCCAATGCCCTTATAAAGATAAATACTACTTGTGGTGTAGAAAAGAGCTAACAGAATAGATAAGGCACACAAAAAGATAAACCATGACAAAAGCTGGATATTTGAGCCTATAGCCAAATAAATGGAAAGTGCACCAAAAATAGCAATTAAGAGGGTAACTAATGCCATTCTCTTTCTTAATTGAGTAAGAGAAATTTCTCCAATCATAATTGGAGTCATAAAACCTTTTTGCTTATCCAAGCGATGCTTTCTGTAAGCTCGGGAATAATCAATAGAATAATTGCATAAGGACTGAATGCCACCACCACAAATGATAATTGATATAGCAACTACTATAGTTCTAAAAGTAACATCACCGTAGTAAAAGCCAATAGCGCAACCTAATGCGCAGTTAGTTAAGGCATAAAACAGCGAAATGTATCTTGGATTGATTTTATTTTCTTTGTTCATACAGGTTATTAGTCATCACTTAATCATTGCTATATTCTAATTGATCTAGTGCACTTTTATCCTGTTTTTTCTCAAAAATCAGAAAACAGCCCCTCCTCATTGTATAATCTGCGGTGAAAAATAATTTTGGAGATAAGCATGTTATTTGACGATCCAGCTTTACGTCAGTTAAAGAACACATTTGAAAAAGAAAAAGTAAAAAAAGAAGGTTTTGTAAAAGCCTCAGATAGAGGTTTTGGATTCTTAGAAGTTGATAGAGAATCTTTCTTCATCACTCCAAATGATATGAAGAATATCGTTAATGGAGACAGAATCAGAGCTGTTATCGAAGATGATGGTAACGGTAAGAGCCACGCAGTTCCTGAAAAACTAATTGAAGCTTACTTAAAGAGATTCGTAGGTAAAGTTTTATATGTTGGTGGCAAATTAAATATCATTCCTGATCACCCAAGTATCAACATTAGAATGCAGGCTGATGATCACCGCAAAGACAAATCACAGAAACTAGAAAACGGTGATTGGGTTATCTGTAACTTAACCTCTCATGCTTTAGAAAAGAAATTCTTTAGAGCTTCATTAGACGAGTTCATTTGTAAGAAGAACGATCCTAAGGCTCCTTGGTCTGTAAGCTTAAGACGCTATGACTTACCATTAGCTGAACCTGAAGATGCTGAATTTAAGTTCTTAGAAGACGATCTTCCAAGAGAAGATATGTCAGCTGTTCCCTTTGTTACTATCGACTCAGAGCATACTGAAGATATGGATGATGCTTTGTATATTGAAAAAGATGGTGACAATTACAAACTTTATACAGCGATTGCAGATCCTACAGGTTACATTGCAGAGAATACCCCATTAAATGATCTTGCAGCTCACAGAGCATTCTCAATTTACTTACCTGGTAGAGATATTCCTATGTTACCTAGAATTCTCTCTCAGAATCTGTGCTCATTAAGAGCTGATGAAGCAAGACCAGCTCTAGTAGGTATCATGACTATCACTAAAGACGGTGAGTTATTAAAAGATAAGACCGTATTTAAGCTAGCTAAGATCCAATCTCACGGTAAGTTAATCTATAACGAGATTTCTGATTACTTAGAAGGTGTAGAAGGCGCTAAATTCACACCATCTGATGAAATTAAGCCTATTCTCTCTTTATTAGTAGAATTTACTAAGGTAAGAGATCATTACCGTTCAACTCATGCAGCAAGTTTCAAGAACAGACCTGATTATGAGTTCGTTCTAAAAGATAACGGAGCTTTAGATCATATTGAAGTAAACCACAGACGTATTGCCAATCAGATTGTTGAAGAAGCTATGATTGTATCAAACGTAGCAGCTGGCGACTTCTTAGCAGAGAAGCTCAATAGCGGTATCTTCAACATCCACTGCGGTTTTGATATGCAGAAGAAAAAGGACATCGTAGAGTTACTTGAAAAAGAGAAGTGTCCTTTTGATGAAGACAAATTAGACACCATTGAAGAGTACAACAAGATCAGAAGATTTGCTGTTGATAACAACAATGATTATTTAGACAGCAGGATCAGAAAGCTTCAAGAATACTCTGAAATTAGTATTGCTCCAGGTCCACACTATGCTTTAGGTGTTGAGAACTATGCAACCTGGACCTCTCCTATTAGAAAATACGGTGATATGGTAAACCACAGATTATTAAAATCTCTGATTGCCAACACTCTAAAACCAACTCTTCCAGATGAAGATCTTTTAAAAGAGATGAACGATGCTCGTCGTACCAACAGAATGGCTGAGCGCGATGTAAGAGATTGGTTATATGTTGAGTTCTTAGAGCCTGAAATTGAAAAGAAGACTGTATTTAACGGTGAAATCTTTGATATTTCAAGAGGTGGCTTAAAGGTTATCCTAACTGAAAACGGCGCTATGATCTTTGTTCCTTTCTCATTTATCTCTGAGAGCAAAGAAGATCTAATTCTCTCAGGCGATACAGGAGAAGCTTTTGTAAAAGGCAACCTTGTAAAACGTTTAGGCGACCCTATTAAAGTTAGAATCGTTGAAGTTAACAAGGAAACAAGATCTGTTGTAGGTGCTCCTAGTGAGCCTTTTGGTGGATTGATTTTACCTGATCCTGCTGCATCTAAGAGAAACAGAAATAACTTCAACAGAAGAAGATAAAAACAAAAGATGGAATTAAAACTTTATTCCATCTCTTCTCTATAAAATCTCAAAGAGCAGCTAAAAGCTGCTCTTTTAGTAAATGGTCTGAAATAGCCTTTTAAACATTTTAAGCCAGTCTCAAAGCAGACTGTCTGTTCATTAAAAAATCAGTGTGATTAGTCTCACAAATCTCTACATAATTGCATTTTTCTTGGAGTCTTTAAAATTGCCTGTAA
>JBNMJE010000044.1:0-16363 GCA_050873645.1 Succinivibrio sp.
GATATAGTCCATATAAATAAATTATGGACTATGATATACCTAAAATGAAATTAAGGCAAGAAAAATCCTTTAAAAACAAATGAAAAATAATTAAATATAGGGAATTTGTGAGGTTCGTCCCCCATATTGTAAACTAGGGTGACGGGAGTTTAGGATAGATACAATTAAGCCCAACGATCTTTATGGAGAATTCGTTGGGCTTTTTTAATGGGCTATCATTCAGATAGCCTCATTGAATTACTTAGCTTCTTTAGCTGCCTTTGACTCAGCAATTAAATCCTCTAAGTGCTCTTTCTGAGCCTGTAACTCTTCTTCGCTTAACTCTGCTGTATTCTCAGCCTTTGAGAACTTCTTGGTTACTGAATCAAAAGAGTTTAAGATCTGCTCTTTGTGATCCTGGAACATCTTGTAACCTACAGCACCAGCTACGATACCAGCTGCTAAACCGATTAATAAATCTGTCTTATTAGTAAACATTTCTCTTCTCCATAAAAACATACTTAAATATTTAGCAACCTAAACTGTTGTAAGAGAATGTATTTAGGTTGCTATTTGGAAAATTACTTTTCCAAATCCTGATTACGTTTGATCTTTTCGAAAGTAAATTTCTTATCAAACAGAATTCTTGCTGAGTTAATAACCACACCAATAGTTGCTGCATTGTGAATAGTTGCAGCAATTAAAGGATTGATCTTACCTAAAGCACCTAACATCATCGCAGCTGAGTTAATGGTGATAGTAGCAGCAAAGTTCTGTCTTACTAATCCCATAGTTGCTTTTGATAATTCCATTACTTTAGCTAACTTTAAAGGCTCATCAGAGGTAATGGTGATGTCAGCTGACTCCATTGCAATATCAGTTGATTTGCCACCTAGAGCAACACCAATATCAGCATATGCTAAAGCAGGAGCATCATTGATACCATCGCCTACCATCAGTACCTTTGAGTAGCTCTGTTTGCTTGCAACAAACTCTGCTTTCTCATGAGGTAGAACGTCTGACTTAAAGCCATCAAGATCAAGTTTAGCTGCTACATATTCAGCTGTAACCTTGTTATCACCAGTTAACATTACGATCTCATCAACACCGTTTCTTCTGATACGGTTAATAGTCTTCTTAATGTCCTTTCTAATTGGATCGGTGATTACTAAAGCTCCTAATAACTTTGATGATCTTGCAACGTAGATGATGTTGCACTCTTTAGAGTATTGTGATCTGTCAAAGCTCTTAATGCCTCTTACACCACGCTCGGTCATAAAGACAAAGCTACCTACTAACAGCTCACCACCTTTAATACCGTCAAAATCATCAACTGAAGCGCTAATACCACGACCTACAACGGTCTCAATCTTAGCATTATCAGGTACGAACCACTGCTTCTCATCAGCATAATTAATAATAGCTTCTGCTAATGGGTGAGATGATGATTTTTCAGCTGCAGCTGCAAGTTGTACTAATTCTTTTTGCTCTACGCCCTTGCATGCAATGGTGTCAATTAAGATTGGGTGACCATTGGTGATAGTACCGGTCTTATCTAAGATAACAGTATCAATATCAGCTAAGGTTTCAATAAAGTTACCGCCCTTAACTAAAACACCCATCTGAGCTGCCTTACTGATTGAAGCTGAAATAGCAGTTGAAGTTGATAACTTCAAGCCACAGCTAAAATCAATAAAGAACATGTTCAATACACGCTGAATATCTTTAGTTACTGCATATACAACAGCAGCTGATAAGAATGAAATAGGTACCAGAGCATTAGCCATTCTGTCAGCAAAGTTCTGAATAGGAGCTCTTCTGTTCTGTGCGTTCTCAACCATGTTGATGATACGAGCTAAATTTGTCTCATCACCTACTTTTGATACTTCAATAGTGATTTCGCCAGAACGAACTACAGTACCTGCGTATACATCTTCACCTACTGTCTTATAAGCAGGAATTGACTCACCTGTTAATGAAGACTGATCGATAGATGCACCGCCTTCAACAATCTTACCGTCAACGCAGATCTTTTCACCTACGTAAACTACAACTCGGTCATTTAGCTTTACTGATTCAATATCAACCTTGCGGATGTGACCGTCTAGATCCTTTAACCATACATATTTCTCTTTCATATCTAATAAAGTTGAAATATGCTGTCTTGCCTTCTCAGCAGCACCAATGGTTAACATTTCTGCAAAATTAGACAGAACTAATAATGACAGACTTGACTCAGGCTTTCCTGATAGTAAGGAAGCTAAAACAGCTGTAGCTGTTAAAGTATCAGCATTAGGTGCTTTATCACGAATTAGACCTGCAAAACCTTCTTTAAAGATGTCTTTTGCAATTAACATTACAAAAGCGCTTCTTGCAAATGATAATCTTGTAAAGGTTGTAGGAGCCATTCTCTTAGTGATTTCTAAAAGACCAAAACCTACTAAAGATACAAGAGCTTTTAATTTATAGCTCTTAAGCTCATCAGCAGCATTCTTAATTTCAGTTTCCTGCTCTGATGCTTTAGCTTTAATCTTATCTTTTACAGATAAAAGCTGCATCTTATAAAGAGCATAAGAAAGTGTCTTAGGATCATTAGTGTATACGCTTAATGAGTTATTAGGCAGTACACATGCTGAAACGACACCTTTTACTCTTCTTAAAGAAAACTCTAATAAAGCTGCTTTTTTATCGCTGTAGCTTTGGTCAAGTTTAATGACTTTATGATATAGGCCAGACATTTACTTGCTTACACCCTCTAAAATCTTATAGCCCCACCATACTAACTGTGGACCATTAGGAGTTTGTTTTTGTACAAATACTTTGTATGTACCCCAAATTAGGCAGATACCACCTAAAATGATAGAAATATCAGCAACACCAGATAGTGCTGTTCTTACAGCTGAATTTGCATGACCTGCATAGTGACCAATGCATTTGCCAACTACGGTCTTAGCTCCAGCGCTCTGTCCTAACTTTGAAGCGCCTTTACCAACAGCTACAGCTGATGAAGCAGCTACTGTACCGTTTACAGATTTGGTTAACAAGCTTTCATCATCACCGAACTTTGCTTCATTAACTTTTCTGGTCTGCTCGTTGATGTGATCAATAACCTCATCAACTAGTTCAGCCTTGCAGGTATACTCTAAAAGCACAGTACCAGTAGTTGTGTTTACAGTGATCTTGTTAAAAAGATCTAATGATTCAAATTTCTCTTTTAAAGCATTAGCAAAAACAGGATCTTTTAGAAGAATACTCTTATATCTTCTGCGACCGTTAATTGCATGTACACATGCAAACTCAGCCTGTTTTGCAGAAGCAATCATCTTCTTTTTCATTAAATTATTTACATACACACCAATTAAAGGTTGTGCAGCTGCAATACATAAAGACAGAACTGTTAAATTCATATGTGTTCCCTACTTGGATGCCTTCTTTTTTAATTCTTCTTCAATTTCACGAAGTTCAGGATTTCTTGTAACTTTATCTGCATCGTACTCGATGAGAACAGATCCTGTGACCTCGTTAATTTTAAAAGTATTCAGTTCATCGAATTTTGAAAAGTAGTCTTCTAAAAGTACAGCATTCTCATGATTGTTCTTAATTAAAGAACTGTAGCATCTAATTCTGCCAGGAATGTAGCTAGATACTTCTACAGTAGATAAGAAGTACTTTTTTTCATCAAAAAACTGAGTTAAAAATTTAAACATTTATCTTTTCCGTATTACGACTGTATTTTTATTATATAAAACAAATAAATCGTAAGCATAGACAAATTTTTATTAACAAAATGCAACAGCCATAAGCTATAGCGTAATAATTTTAGCATAGGCTAATAGTAGTTGTTTATATGTAACTTAAATTTTTTAGAGAATTTTTATGATTAAAGTGGCGTTTAAATGCTTGTCGGAGATTATTTTTGAAATGAATCTTGCTTTATGTTCAATTAAAAAGACAGCCAATATTTTTGACTGCCTTTAGTCGATAATTTTCGTGAAGAAGCCTATACAGAATTTATTTGAATTTATTTTTCAAGTTTTGATTTCATGTTCTGCAAGAGCACACTACATATCATCAAGGCAACACCAATGTAGAACGAGAAGTTCACCTCATTAGCCTCATTAAACAGGATCATAGCAATGATAATTGCATATACAGGCTCAAGATTGAAGGTAAGCATTAAGGTAAAAGCTGAAACCTTGGCTGCTAACTGCACTACCATGAGGTATAAAAGAACTGTAAAGATAGTTGCTAATAAGAACAGGTAGATAAGATCTCTTGCATCAAAATATATCGATGAGGTTCCACATACACAAAGATAAATAGGTGCTAAGACTAGAACCAGAAGAAAGCCACCAGCCATTTCATAATTGATAAAGGTATAGGCATCTTTACCATAAGAGAACTTCTTATTAAAGACCGTAAATAAAGCAGCTAAGAAGGCTGCCACAAAACCTACAGAAATACCAAGTCTAAACTTAGTATCAAAATTAAAGATAAGAAGTAAACCTACAATGTTTAAAGATGCATAAATTAAGCTTGTCTTATCAAACTTCTTATTTAGAACTTTAGGCTCTAATAATGAGGTAAAGAAACTTGATGAGGCTAAAGTGACAGTACCTATAGATACGTTTGAGAGCTTAATTGATAGATAGAAAAAGATTAAATGAATTGCAAGCAAGGCACCTACAAACAGCCCCTGTAGTTTGCTTCTTACAGAAACAGCTTTAATTCTGCCTAAACACTTTAAGATGACATAGGCACTTAAGGCTGCAATAGCAAATCTTATAAAGACTAATACAAAGGCGTCATATGAAATCAGTCTGCCAAAGACACCAGTAAAGCCTGCAATTAAAACAGCTAAATGAAGTTTTAAAAATACTTTCCACATCAGGTGTTATTCCTGAGGATTTAAAACTTTAAGACGAGCAGAGGCTCCTTTTCTTGAAAGAGCTTTATATAACTCATCGATCACAGGAGATAGCATCTCATCAATGCCATATGGATAATTTAAAATCAGCATACCAGAGCCACACATGCCAAAGACTTCTTCCTGCTCTTCAATACAAAGTTCAACCTGTAGCATAGGTACATTCAGTCGTCTTAAATCATTTGTAAGATTCTTAGAATGATCACGAAGCTTACCTAAAACTGGGTACCAGATGGCAAAAATACCGGTATTCCATTTATGCAGACCGTTCTTTACAGCTTTAACTAGCTCTATATACTCGTTTTTCTCTTCATAGGCAGGATCGATTACCACCATACCTCTTCTAGGTGTAGGAGGTAAGAGTGCATTTAGAGCCTCAAGACCGTCACGGTGCTGTATGTTGCAGCGTCTGTCTCGCTTAAAATTATTTCTTAAATTCTCAAATTCACTTGGGTGCAGATCAATAAAAGTAAGCTTGTCTACATCTCGAGACAAAGAAGCTTCAAATAATGGAGAGCCAGGATAAGTGTTTTTTAGCTCATGATTTAAATCGTCATAAACCTTATAGAACTCAGGTACCAATTCACGGAGCTTTGCATTGTCTTTAATCTTTTCAATACCGGTTTTAAACTCTTGGTTCTTTTGGGCCATAAAGCCATCTAATCTATAAACTCCAGAGCCTGAGTGGGTATCAATTACAGTATATGGTTTGTCTTTTTTATTTAAGCACCTTAGCAATAGACAGATAGTCATATGTTTAATGATATCTGCATGATTACCGCTGTGAAAACCGTGTTTGTAACTTAGCATAGGTGCTTCCTGTAATTTATAGTTAAATTCTTCTGTCAGCATGACATATAGTTAGACGTAACTCTACATTCTACTATAAATATAGCTCAATAAAAGTTCAAACTTGCTATACTTAAGTAATAACAAAGATTGAGGCCACTTTATGAAAAAATTATTACTACTGCCTTTAGCAATTTTCACCTTTACTGCAAGAGCCTATGTCATCGACTACAATGCTATTAACGATGATGATAATGCCAACAACTTTGGTACTAACAGTATTAACTATTCAATCGACGGCTACAAAAAGAACGATCAGAATGTAACCAGTGTTAAGCATGATCCACGCAGAGGTATCTATGATGACACTGATAATGATTCAGGCTTAAAGCTCAAGGGTGTTAATAAAGAAGATCTTGAGAGTTTAAGTTATGGAAGCTCACTGTATTAAGACAAATGTAACCAAGCTTAATTTCCAATACAAAGTTATCAACACAATTAAAAGATAATTAGGGACGCTACTTTTTTGCAGACATTGCTTTGATGTCAAAAAATTAGTAGCGTTTTTGATTCATCAAGGTCACTATTGATGACGTCCAAGTAATAGCGTTCTCGTATGAGAATAAGATATCGTGACGACCAAATACATCAGCCATCATTACGCCTTCAATATAGTCTAAATCTAGACAATCTAAAGACTTGGCAATCTTACATGCTGTATCAATGACAGGTTGCTCATCAAACAGAACCATAAGTCTTGCATCAATCTGACTTAAGAACTCATCGATGACATTATTGGTATAAGCATATAAGCTTGCAATTGAGGTACATAATCCTACAGTAAAGCCCCAAGATACATCAACTTCCCCTGATTTGTAGGTTAGAAGTTCTTCAACGCACTTAGCTCTAATTAAGATCTGTTTTACAGGTTCAAATCTCATGTAATGAGCTTTGTCTGAATCTGGCATGTAGAACTCTTCTAACAACATCAGACAGATGATGCAGATAAGTTTATGCAAGGTCTCAGTATCGATATCATAAATTGATGACTCAATATCAGTATAGATATAGTCAGGTGTGATATCAGACTGTAAGAAATCCAATAAGAATGGGATCTGAACTTTAATGTCATTTCTCATAGAGATGAGATCTAAGAACAGATCATAGTTAGGTCTGTCTTCTAGAAGCTCTAGAATAACAGCTAAGATCTTGTCATAAGCTAAACGGTTAGCTTTGTAGTGGTATGGATTAAAGTTCTTTTTAATAATGTCCTTTGAGAAAGTAGGACAACATACATAATCAGCACCAGCTTCAAAAGCAATTGAAGCTAAGTTTTGGTTATCGCATCTGTCACAGATTATCTTAATCCAAGGAGCTTTTTTAACGATGTTTCTAGCAAGAATAAACTGCTCTTCAACATCCTTGGTCATATCAATGACAGCATAAGAAATTGAGCGTAATTCTCTAAACCAGTTGGTATAAACAATGGTATAAGCATCAGCTGCGATAGTCATAGTATCGCGCTTTAACATATTCACCTGATGCTGATATGAAGCTGATGAGTCCTGTCTATCCTGAAGATGTAAGATAAATCTGTTTGCAGGAATTGGTTTTGAGAATTTAGTGATCTCAGGACTTAAAGGCAATTCAGTCATTGCCATTGCATTTTCCTGAGTAAACTGATCGATATGACGTCTGATATAAAAACCGATTAGAACATGCTTGACGTGCTTTCTTTGCAACTCGTCTGGTCTAAAGCTACCTTCACCTGCAGTATATCTAAAGTTATAAGCTAATAGAGCTCCCTTCGCATCATAGATAGGAGTTCTAACAATGATGTGACACCTATCTTTTGAACGAATAAACTTAGGAGCCTTGTCAGCAGGGATCGTACTTAGCCTGCTGATTGGAGAGGCAACTGTCAAACTATTTGGATTGTTCGCAACCATGTTTTTATTATGTATTTATATTGCATCAAGACATTTTTAGTCGACGTTTATATCTATTTTACTACATAAACTCTGAAAAAAGATAGTTGTAGCTAACAAATTAGGAATGAAAATCATTATCTTAAGCAACTTACTAATGGTTGAAGGTTATTAACAGTGCAAATCGAGTAAAGTAAAACACATTAACTCTTACGGTATATAATCATCGAAATTTCAAGAATCTAAGGTTAGTAAATATGTTTGAGTTAAGACAGTATCTATTACTTTTCATTACCGCTACAATTTGGGGCTCTGGTTTTGTTGGTCAAAAGCTAGGCATCAGCCACATTTCCCCTTTTGCTTTTACTTTTTTTAGAACCTTAATTGGTGGTTTATTTTTAATACCGGTAATTTACTTTTTAAATAAGATTAACCTAAAACTAGGTAAAGCACCTAAAAAGAACTCTCCTAAGATGCTGTTATTAGGATCTGTCTGCTGTGGTTTCTTTTTAATCTTATCAGAATCATTTCAGCAGTTTGGTCTTGTCTATACAGATGTAAATAAGGCAAGTTTCATCACCTCTTTATACATGGTATTTGTACCTATTATAGGTATCTTTGCTGGTCACAAATTAACTGTAAAAATTGCCATCTCAGTAATTGTATCCTGTGTCGGTCTGTACTTACTGTGCATGCATGGAAGCTTCAGTCTGCAATTAGGAGATACCTTAGTTATTCTTTGTGCTGTAGGATTTGCATTCCATATCTTAGTAATTTCATACTTTGTAAATTATGTTGATGGTGTGATGTTATCCTGTGGTCAGTTCTTTGCAGCATCCTTTATGGGACTTATCATGATGTTAATTACAGGAGTTCCTACACTTGATAACCTGTATTTAGCCCTACCAGCACTGCTTTATGTAGGCATCATGTCAAATGGTGTTGCCTATACTCTTCAGGTTGTAGGTCAAAGAGGTATCAACCCTTCTATTGCTTCTTTAATCATGTCGTTAGAATCAGTAATGGGTGCTGTCTTTGGTGTTTTATTCTTAAAAGAAGTTATGACTCAAAGAGAAGTTCTTGGTGCCATTTTAATGTTTATAGCGGTACTAATGACACAGATTAGTTTTAAGAAGAAAAGAAACTGATTATAAAAGACTACGAATACACTCCTCTATAGAGAGGTTAAAAATTAGTCAATAAAACAAGTCATAGTCAAAGGAAATATTAAGACCACTACTTAACTGACTATTTTTAGTTTTACAAAGGTTATAAATGCGCAATAAAGCTATAAATATAGTAAAATATTGCGCATTGATTTTTTTTAACGTCTTTATTTGTAGATATTTTTCTTAAGAATTATCCAAATTAAAGACTAAAAATTGGCAAATAGATTTAAGGCAATTTATACGATCCCCTTAAAAATGCCTTTGCAGACTGTATGGTTACTTTATTAATTAAGTTCAAAGAGTTAACTAATGTAAGTATCCAAAATTAACTGCACATATACAAGTTCATAGTTTTATATATCCAGAGGGTAAAATGACAAAGAACAAGACCCTGTTTGTTACTAACGCACTACCATATGCTAATGGTCCTATTCACTTAGGTCACATGTTAGAGCACATCCAATCTGATATTTTCGTACGCTTTAACAGAGCAATTGGCAACAAAGTATTCTATGTTTGTGGTGATGACTGCCACGGCACACCTGTAATGATCAAAGCAGGTCAGATGGGTATTACCCCTGAGCAGATGATTGAAATTACCTCAAAAGATCATGCTGAGGATTTAAAAGGTTTCTTAGTAAATTACGATAACTACTACAGAACACATTCTAAAGAGAATCATGAGATCTCTTCATATATGTATGAAAAGGCTAAAGAGAATGGTTACATCAAGACTGAAACAATCTCTCAGCTGTACGATCCTGAAAAGAATATGTTCTTACCAGACAGATTCGTAAAAGGTACTTGCCCTAAGTGCGGTGCTAAAGATCAGTATGGTGACAACTGCGAAGTTTGTGGTGCTACTTACTCACCTACCGAGTTAAAAGATGCTTACTCTGTAGTATCTGGTGCTAAGCCTGTATTAAAAGAATCATTACACTATTTCTTTGATCTTCCAAAAGCAAAAGACTTCTTACACGATTACATCAAGAATTCTGGTGTAATTCAGACTGAGATGGCTAATAAGCTAGAAGAGTGGTTCTCACAGGGCTTAAAGCCATGGGATATTTCTCGTGATGCGCCTTACTTTGGATTTAAGATCCCAGGTACTGATGATAAGTACTTCTATGTATGGATGGATGCTCCTATGGGCTATCTAGCATCATTAAAGAACCTTTGCGAAAAGACAGGTGACAACTACGATGATTTCGTAAAAGAAGGTTCTGAAATTGAGATGGATCATTTCATTGGTAAAGACATTCTTTACTTCCACTCTCTATTCTGGCCTGCAACTTTAAAAGCAGCTCAGATGCGTTTACCTTCACATATCTACGTTCACGGCTATGTAACTGTAAATGGCGCTAAGATGTCAAAGTCTAAAGGTACCTTCATTAAGGCTAAGACTTTCTTAAAATTCTTAAAGCCAGAAACTTTACGTTACTACTTTGCTTCAAAGATGAACTCATCTGCTGTTGATATCGATCTTTCATTAGATGATTTCATGGCAAAGGTAAACTCAGATATCGTAGGTAAGGTTGTAAATCTTGCATCACGTACTGCAGGCTTTATTGCTAAGCGTTTTGACGGTAAGCTATCTTCAGCTCCATATAATGCTGAGATCTTAAAGAAAGCTGCTGCAATTCGAGAAGACGTAATCAAAGGTTATCAGAGTCGTAATTATGCTGAAGCTATCAGAACTATCATGGCATTAGCTGATGAAGCCAACCGCTATATCGATGCAGAAGCTCCATGGGTAATAGCAAAGCAGGAAGGTCAGGATGACAAGTTACAGAAGGTTTGCTCAGACGGCATCAACCTCTTTAGAGCTTTAATCACCTACTTACAACCTGTTCTACCTGAAGTTGCAGCTCATGCTGAAGAGTTCTTAAATACTAAACTTGATTTCTTTGCTTTAGATAATCCATTAGTAGATCATCAGATCAACAAGTTCAAGCCTTTATTCAATCGTATTGAGAAGACTCAGATCGATGCTATGATTGAGACTTCAAAAGAGGATTTAAAGCAAGCTCAGGAACAGGCTAAAAAGGCTGATGAGAAGAAAGCTGACGATAGAATCGAGCCATTAGCACCTGAAATCACTATTGATGATTTTGCTAAGATCGACCTTCGTGTTGGTACTATTGTTGAAGCTGAAGAAGTTAAGGAAGCAAGAAAGCTATTAAAGTTAAAGGTAGATATCGGCTTTGAAACCAGACAGGTATTTGCAGGTCTTAAGCAGGCTTACCCTGATGCTAAGTCTTTAATTGGCAGAAAGGTAGTTTTAGTTGCTAACTTAAAGCCTCGTCAGATGAAGTTTGGTTTATCTGAAGGTATGGTAACAGCAGCAGGTCCTGGTGCTACAGAGGTATTCTTACTTAGCGTAGATTCAGGCGCTCAAAACGGTGACCGTATTCATTAACTTATAATTAAGTTTATAGAGCCGGTCTTAGGACCGGCTTTGTTGTCTTTGGTAAGATAAATGTCTATTCTAAAATTTTTACAGTCAGTAGCTTACAAAAAGGAATTACGCAGTCAATTAAGACTTTTTATTCCTTTTTTATTAGGTCAGTTGTGTGCTACTGGTATGGGTACTGTTGATACGGTGATGGCAGGTCTTGCTGGTACAACTGAGATCTCAGGTGTTGCTATTGGTTGCTCTTTTTACTGGCCAGCATACCTGTTCTTAGCAGGTATGGCTTACGCAGTAACTCCTACTGTATCCCATATTCTGCCTAGCAAAAATTTTAGCCTGATGGAAAAGAGCCTGTTCAATGCGTTCCTATTCTGCACTGTAGTAGGCTTACTAGTAGCTGTTCTATTAGCTTTATCTCACCTTATCTTTGCATATGTACCATCAGATGAGAAGATGATTGAGGTAGCTACAGGTTATCTTTACTTTGTATCATTATCATTGCCTGCTACTGTAATCTACAACGTATTAAGATCTTATGCTGAAGGTTTAGGCTACACCAGACCTACCATGTACTTTGGTATCTTAATGTTAGTTTTAGATATTCCTCTAAACTACATTTTTATCTTTGGTAAATTTGGCATGCCTGCCATGGGTGGTGTCGGCTGTGGCGCTACTAGCTGTTTTATCAATATCTTATGCGCAATCCTACTGTATGTGTATATCAAAAAAGGTAAGTTCTTTAAGAGTTTTAAGCCAAAAGAGCATTTATCATCACGTTTTGATTATAAGTTGTTAATGCAGTTTGCAAAGTTATCATTACCTATTGGTATCTCAAGAACTATTGAGGTAGCCTGCTTCTCGGTAGCTGCGGTGATCTTAAGTCCCTTTGGTCCTACTGTGGTTGCAGCTCACTCAATTACCCTGAATGTATCAGGACTTATCTTTATGATACCAATGTGTTTAGGTATGACTATTACCATAAGATCAGCCTTTTGCATGGGCACAAAGAACTGGGCTAAAGCCTATATCTCAATTAAGACAGCCCTTACACTGAACCTGTCTTTATTTATTATCTATGCAACTTTAGTGTTTATCTTTAGAAGGAATATATCTTCTCTATATACAAATGATCCATTGGTTCTAGCAATGGCATCAAATCTGATGATCCTAAATTGCATCTATATGTTGCCTGATTCCTTACAGTGCTTCTTTTTAGGAGTTCTACAGGGATTTAAAGACTCTAAGGTGATCTTTATAGGAACAATAGTTTCCTATTGGGTAGTTGGTATTCCTGTTGGATTTACCTTAGCTTGGGGATTATTTACAACAAAACTTGAAGCTTATGGTATTTGGATTGGTTTTATTTTTGCTCTTTTGAGTGCATGCCTTATTTATTCAACAAGAGTAAGACATCTATTTAAGCATAAAAAGTTTCCAAAGCTTTTGGCTCAAAGTTATATACAATAAGGAAACATACATATGATTTGAGTTTCTGAGTTGTAACACCACAACATACGCAATAGCTAAATTTATTTGCTATAACTTACTGCAGAAGAGACCGTATGATTGTGTCAAACTTAGGGTCAGGTAATTTTGATAATTTTCCTTTTTTATACTTTTCTATAATATCAGAGGTATCTCTTACCCCATCTTTAGCTGTAAAAGAAGATAAAGAAAATAGAGATACCTTAAATTTTTCTTTATTTATAAACCATATTTGCTCTTTTCGAAACATGCTGTTGCAATCAAGTTGGTTTATATCATGAAGTGTAAAAATAATCTGTCCTTTACAATTTAGTTCATTATTAAATAACGAGACAATTGTTTTAGTTAGCTTGAAGTGCAGATTACTATCAATATCGTCAACTACGAGAATTCTCCCTTTTTTTAAAGCTTCTACAACATAACTTGATATTGCAATTATCTTCTTGGTTCCGGTTGAATCAAAGATAACGCTTGGAACATTCATACCATTGCATATTGATTGAAGACTTATAAGATCGATTTCATTATTTGTTAGTACTAGCACTTTTTCATCGACAAGATTATCTTTTGAAATACAAATTTTATCAGGTATTTCATACTCTAAATTGTCTAAATAAAGATCTGCGTTTTTAATAAAATCAACGATCTTCTGTTGCAAACGATCCTTATTCTTTAAGAGTTCAATGGTATGCTGAATAGGAATATTGTTCATATTTACAATGTCAATTTTGTTGGCAAATTCTTGAACAATTTCTTTTACCTTATAGATTAGTTCAAATTTGCTAGAATCAATTGAATAAATCAGCAAATTTGTTTGTGATACATATTGGATGATCTTTTCAACATCAGGCTCTGAACTGTGGTACTCATTATTTTCAGAATCGCGTTTTAAAAGACAAATCTCCTTTTCATTATTGTATTTATCTTTTTGAATTTCAGAGAAATATTCATAAGGGTATTCTTCTTTTTTACTGTCATATTTGAAACTGTAAAAGTACTCTTTGCCTAGGGAGAGAAATTTAATTGAGAGTTGACAGATAGGATCATTAGAAAAAAGATTTGGCATCAAATCAATTTTCTGATTTAAAAGAGCATATTTGATTGCCCTGATGCACTTTATTAAACAAGTCTTACCAGAGTTATTAGGACCGTATATACCAGCTGTTTTTAAAACATTGAAATTATTTTCTTGATGAACATTTGCACCATTCTTTTTATTTCTCATATCAGCTTTTAATGAAAAGATAACTTCATCTTCAAACGCAAAGCAATTTCTTGCTGTAATTTCAATAATCATGACAATGAGTCCTCCACATGAGGATATTGTAACATTTATTTTTGATGTAAAATAATTGCATTAAAAATAAATATTCTATAATCAAAAAAAATCACCATGATCGCATTACCAACCATGGTGATTTACTTACTTGAGAGCTACTTAAATAGCTTCTTCATTTTCCTCAGATGTACGAATTCTGATTACTCTCTCTACATCTGATACGAAGATCTTACCATCACCGATCTTGCCAGTATGAGCTGCATTGATGATTGCCTGAATACATTTATCAGCTTCATCGTCAGCAACAACTACTTCAAGTTTGCACTTAGGTAGAAAATCAACTACATACTCAGCACCACGGTATAACTCGGTGTGACCTTTCTGTCTGCCGAAGCCTTTTACATCTGATACTGTCATACCTGAAATACCGATGGTAGCTAAAGCTTCACGGACATCATCTAATTTAAATGGTTTGATAATTGCAACAATACGTTTCATAGTAATTTATCCTTTGATTATAAGTTGTAACCACGCTCGCCGTGTGATGCCAAATCAAGACCTTCAGCTTCCTCATCAGCGGTAACTCTTAGACCAACTAGTAGACCTGCAATCTTGAAGGCAATTACTGATACTACAAGTGACCATACGATTGCTACAACTAGTGACATGGTTTGACCATAAACCTGGCCGGCAATTGAATCCCAACCATCCTTAAAACCAGTACCACCTAATGATGGAGCACAGAATACACCAGTTAAGATACCACCTACGATAGCACCAATACCATGTACACCGAATACATCCAATGAATCATCAACCTTGGTGAACTTCTTGAATCCGTGAACACCCCATAAGCATGCTAGACCTGAAGCAATACCAATTACGATTGTACCCATAGGACCTACGAAAGCACATGCTGGAGTAATTGCAACTAAGCCAGCTAACACACCAGATGCAGTACCTAATGTTGATGGCTTCTTGAAGATGATCCACTCAGCTACCATCCATGTCATTGCAGCAGTTGCTGGGCATAGAACAGTGTTGATGAATGCAAGTGATGAAATACCGTCAGCTACTAACTCAGAACCTGCGTTGAAACCTAACCAACCGATCCATAGTAAGCAAGCACCAATATAGGTAAGACCTAAGTTATGTGGAGCCATTGCAACTCTACCTAAGTCATGACGACGACCTAAGATGAATGCACCAGTTAAACCGCATACAGCAGCGTTAACGTGAACAACGGTACCACCAGCGAAGTCATATGACTTGAATACAGAATCGATGAAACCACCACCCCATACTTGGTGAGCTAAAGGAGCATAAGATAGAACGATCCAAATACCTACAGCAATTAAGATTGCAGAGAATTTAACACGCTCAACTGTTGCACCAACAATCAAACAAGCAGAGATTGCGCAGAAAGCGCCTTGGAAGATAACCCAAGTGTACTCTGATAAAGTTCCTGATAATGAATTAAAATCAATACCAGCTAAGAACATTGTACCAAAGCCACCGAAGAAGTCGCCTAAGACACCTTCAACAGGACCGAAAGCAAAGCTGTAACCTAAAATTACCCATAAGATAATGGCCATACAGAAAACAGCTAAACACTGCTCCATGGTTGATAGAACGTTCTTAGAACGTGTTAAACCACCATAGAATAGACCAATACCAGGAATAGACATTAACAGCACTAACATTGCAGACATTAAGATAAAGCCGTTGTCAGCTCTATCTAAAGCTGCAGTTTCATCAGCAAATACACTAGGAGCAAAGGCTAGTGCAGATGCTAATAATGCACTTTTTGTAACTCTCATAAAAAATTCTCCTTGAACTCAAGCCATCATTGACTTTGTTACAAGATACGATTTCAAAATTTCGGTATCAACAAAGAAAAGCTATTTGCCCAAGAATAAAGCGTAATTATGGTGCATGCACATAATTAGAACGCAAAATCACAAAAATAATGCATCAAAATAAAGCAATAAAGTTATTGTAAGCATAAGAAAAGATCTGAGAGCTTCAGATCTTTCATATTCATATAAAGAGGAGATAGTGAGAAATTACTGAACAATTTTATATTGAGTAAACGCCCTTACTTTAGGGGCAGCATTAAACACTGCTGCAATTCTTAGCAGCTCATTCTTTTTAGGTATGATGTTTCCATAGTCGCGAGTTTTAATCTGCTCTACAGCTTCACTAAGCTTTGCCTTAGCTTCAGTCTCATTTTGAGCATACTTAAATTCAAAGACAATTCTGCGTTTATTGGTCTCAATCATTAAATCTGCTCTGCCCTTTGCTTCATGAATTTCAGATAAAACATCAAATCCTGCTCCTCTTAAATAAGCCATAATAAGACTCTGCACCATTGCCTCAGAGGTAATAGGATAA
>JBNMJE010000045.1:0-16259 GCA_050873645.1 Succinivibrio sp.
TAATCTAGCTTTAAACATTGCCAACTCTTTATTAGAAGGTAATGTTGATTTTGTACAAAATAAGTTAGGACCATTATTACGTTCTTTCGTATCAATAAGAGATACAGCTACCAAAGCACCTCATGAGAACTACTACCATGGTTTCTTAAACGGTATCTTTACTAACTGTAAAGATAATCTAGGTGAATATCATTCTAACTATGAATCTGGTGATGGCTATGCTGATATTACCTTTAAAGATATTGACTGTAGAAAGGTTGCAATCATTGAGATAAAGACTTGCTCTGGTTCTGAAAGTAGGAAAGCAAAAGCTAGAGTTGCTCTAGCTCAGATTGAAGATAAGAACTATGCAAAGCCTTATCTTGAGAATGAAGATATATCATCTATTTACGCTTATGGAATTGTATTTTCAGGAAAGAGCTGCGCTGTTAGTGTAAAAAAACTGAAGTAATCACTTTGAAGTTACATTCTTTTGCTACTACCTTATTAAAGTAGTAGCAAATTCTACTGAGCATTTCTATATTTAAGTTTTACAAATACTCTTTTCAGTCTTAAAGATCTATCTTACAACTGCTTTAAAAACTCTCTTCCAAGCTTATTTATACCTTTGTTTATTACTGTTTCTAAATCATACATAGTTGGATTTATAGAAGGCTCTATTTCTAATTTTTTACAAGTATCCTTGTAAAATGATTTTTGCTTTTCATTTAAAGGTGTAACTGATCTCTTATAAAACCAGTAATAGCCTTGAACAGGCATTAAAAGTAAAAACAAAACGCAGGCAATTGTCACTGGAAAATTTGATCCAATTGCAAACAAGAAAGGAACACCTTTAAATCCACCGCCTAAATAAAAGCCCCAGAAAAAGATAAAGACAATAAATGGAGGCAAGAGCTTATTCCCCAGAAGCAATGCTCTTTTAACGCGGTTTTCTTTGAAAACTGGATTTAACAGTGGTTCTAATGGCCACTTTTTCATATAGTCAATACCGCGATTAAGATTGCTAAAAATAATCATATTCTGCTCCACATCTAAACTGCACATACTATACAAAACACCGTTCAACAGTGCAAATTACAATCTTAATTTAGGTTCATAAACTACCTTTATAAATAAGCTCGTTTGGTATTCTATCGCCTGTCTGTGAGTTTGCTAATCCTAGATATGTTATAATTTTGTCTATTACAAAAGGATAGAGTCTACCCTTTCGTAAACGATTTCTTATTTTTATTGTAAGCATTTTGGAGATTGAAGTGACTCGTAATGTAATGCTTGTACCAGTAGCAAAGACTTCTGGTATTTATACTGCATCTTTAGGTTTAGTTCAGGCTTTAAACAACAATGGTGTTAAAGCTGCCCTATTTTCACCTTTTGCTAGCTGCTCAAAGACTGAGTGCAACGCCAAGAGCTTAAACAAGTTCTGCGCTGCTAAAAAGATTGCTAATGGCAATAGATCTGATGTTCTAGAAAAGATCGTTGCAAACTACAACCTATTAAAGAACAGCGGTAACTACGATGTTATCGTAATCGAAGGCGTTACAGACACTCCTTTTGATAAGGATGAGATGAATGCTGATGTTTGCCACGCATTTGATGCTTCAATTGTCCCTGTAGTTCAGTGCGACTGCAAGTGTGCAAAGAGCGCTTTAGCTGCTACCTTACAGTATTTTGGTAACGCTGGTAAGAACAAAGTTTTAGGCAACATCTTAATTAACCCTGTAGCTCCTAAGGATGCTGCTGATAATAAGAAACTTGTTCTATCAGGTTGCGGTCACTGCTCATGCAGCAATGAGTCATCATGCAAGGTTGAAGAGCCAGCATTAAAAGACTTCATTGCAACTGTAAACTATGACAAGTTCTACTATGCTCCACGTGCTAAAGATATCGCTGAATACTTAGATGCTAAAGTAGCATCAGGTGATGAAAACGCTCGTGTATTTAAAGTTACCCTGTCAAATGCTAAAGCAAATGACAAGATGGTTTTAGTAACCGACGAGTTACCAGCAGCAACAAGTGCAAAGGTTGTAATTCTAACTGACGGTACCACAGGTTCAGTTGTAGGTGCTACTGTAATTGAGACTGCTAAGTCATCATGGGCTGTAGCTCAGGCTTTATCAGATCTTGTACCTCAGTTACGTGAGGATGATGCTGAGCAGGTAAACTACATCAAAGAAAATGCAGCTAAAGACTTTGATAAGAAGGCTCTTGAAACCTTATCACAGTTTGCAGTTTCAGAGACTCCTTTAATGAGCCCAGCAGCTTTCCGTTACAAGTTAACCGAGTTAGCTCGTGCAGCTCACAAGAAGATCGCTCTACCTGAAGGTGATGAGCCACGTACAGTATGTGCAGCAGCTAAGGTTGCTGAGCAGAACATCGCTGTTCCTGTATTATTTGGTAACAAGGATAAGATCTTAGCTGTTGCTAAAGAGCAGGGCGTAACCTTAGGTGATAACGTTGAATTCGTTGATCCAGACGCAGTTCGTCAGAACTACGTTGACAGATTAGTTGAGTTACGTAAAGCTAAAGGCATGACTCCTGAAGCTGCTCTTGAGATGTTAAAGGATAACGTAGCTCTTGCTACCATGATGATCGAGCGTAACGAGTTAGACGGCTTAGTATCAGGTGCAGTTCACACCACCGCTAATACCATCAGACCTCCTCTACAGATCATCAAGACTGCTCCTGGTGCAAAGCTAGTTTCTGCTATCTTCTTCATGTTAATGCCAGAGCAGGTTTATGTTTATGGTGACTGCGCTCTAAACATTGATCCTGATGCTGAGCAGTTATCAGAGATTGCTATTCAGTCAGCTGATACCGCTAAAGCTTTTGGAATCGATCCTAAGGTTGCAATGGTTACCTACTCAACCATGAACTCAGGTAAAGGTGCTGATGTTGATTTAATGAAGGCTGCAACAGAGTTAGTTCGTCAGAAGCGTCCTGATATCGCTGTTGATGGTCCTCTACAGTACGATGCTGCTGTAATGCCAAACGTTGCAGCTCAGAAGGCTCCTAACTCACCTGTTGCAGGTAAGGCTACTGTATTTATCTTCCCAAGCCTGTCAACCGGTAACACTGTTTACAAGGCTGTACAGCGTTCAGCAGGTCTAGTATCAATCGGACCTATGTTACAGGGTATGAAGAAGCCTGTTAACGATCTGTCACGTGGTGCTTTAGTTGATGATATCATCTACACCATTGCTGTAACTGCTATTCAGGCAGCTCAGATTAAGTAATCTTACTTTTAAATAATCACAGAAGGTAGCGCACTGCGCTGCCTTTTTTATTCAGGATCCTTATGAAAATTCTTGTATGTGGCGGTAGTGGCTTTATTGGAAGAGCTTTGTGTCGAAATTTAATAGAGCAAAATCACCAGGTATTTATCTATACCCATAGTGCAAATATAAAAACAATATTCAAAACATCAGCTTTCTTAAAAAAGACATTTCGTTCAACAAATTTTGGAGTCATCAGTCTATACAACGATTTTCCAA
Source organism: Succinivibrio sp. (assembly GCA_050873645.1). Classification (GTDB taxonomy): domain Bacteria; phylum Pseudomonadota; class Gammaproteobacteria; order Enterobacterales; family Succinivibrionaceae; genus Succinivibrio. Next base: position 3,492 of record JBNMJE010000045.1, read on the forward strand.
ATGTCGATGTCATCATCAATCTATCTGGAGAGTCTATTGCCAAAAAGAAACTGACTAAAGGAAGATTAGATGAAATCTTACAATCAAGAATTGATACTATCGAACTCATACTGGATGAGTACAGATTACGCGCTCCTAAGCTCTTTATTCAGGCAAGTGCGACAGGAATTTATAAAGATAATATTTCCACAGATGAAACAGGTGAGTTAGGAGACTCTGACTACGCTCGTATCTGTAAAACCATCGAAGATAAAGCCTTGTCTTTAGCTAAAAATTCAACCTTTCGCTACTCTAAGATTTGCCTTGCTAGAATCGGTGTGGTTGTAGGTCGTGGTGGAGGTCTGAGCCAGAACCTAAGATTTTTACCCAAAACTCACTTTATGCCAGGCGACAACACCATACCTTACATTCTCATTAATGATATTGTTAGTGCTTTTAACCTTATCATAAACAAAAAGCTCTCAGGTCCTGTAAATCTGTGTTCTGATGATTATGTAACTTTAAACAAGCTAATTGCACTGTGTAAACCTCACTGCCCTATTGCTATCCCTTGCCCTAGAAAGTTATTAGAACTAGACAAAAGAGGCGAACTCTTACTTTCTGATCAGAAAATTGAGCCAAAGGTTTTATTAGAAAACGGTTTTACTTTTACTAAAATCAAGTAATTTTGCAACCGTTTACGTTATATTTAATATCTTTTAATATCAAATAGTTATCTTTATATAAGTTAACTATTTTTAAAATATTTTGCGCAGATCAAATTTCTTTAAAAATATTTACCTATAATAAATACAGTTTCAATTTCTAAAGGTGCATTTTATATGCATTCTGTTGAATTTTTCGGAGTTTTCATATGTTAGAAGATCTAAAAAAGGCTGTATGCAAAGCAAATCTTGATCTGCCAAAACATGGTCTAGTTACTTTTACCTGGGGCAACGTATCTGGTATCGACAGAGAAAAAGGATTAGTTGTAATCAAACCTTCAGGAGTTGACTATGAAACAATGAAACCTGAGGATATGGTTGTAGTTGATCTTAAGACCGGTAAGAAGGTTGATGGTGATCTTAACCCATCAACAGATACTCCTACCCATCTTGAATTGTACCGTGCATCTGAAAAGATCAACGGTGTAGTTCACACCCACTCAAGAAACGCAACCTCATTTGCTCAGGCTGGTATCGATATCCCAGCTTTAGGCACCACTGGTGCTGACTACTTCTATGGTCCTATTCCTTGCACTCGTCAGATGACTAAAGAGGAAATTGAAGGCGAGTATGAGTTAGAGACCGGTAAAGTTATTATCGAGACCTTTAAAAAGCGTGGTATTAAGCTTGAGGATGTTCCAGCTTGCCTGTGCTACTCACATGGTCCATTTACCTGGGGTACTTCTCCTGACAATGCTGTATATAACGCTGTGGTTCTAGAAGAGGTTGCCTACATGGCATACCATGCACTAACTCTGTGCCCACAGTTAAAGCCAATGCAGCAAGAGCTTTTAGATAAACACTATCTAAGAAAGCACGGAGCACATGCTTACTACGGTCAGGCAAAGAAAAGATAGTTTTTAAATTCTGATGCGTCATTTTTGACTTTAAGGCCTGACAATGTCAGGCCCTTTTTATTGCCTTTTTATGTTCAATCTAAACCAAAACTAAACCTTTACCTTAAGCTCTTTTAGATGAGCAAAGTACTTTTTAGTCTCCTCTACAATATCCTTTCTTAGTAAGAACAGAGCGATGAGGTTTGGCAGAGCCATCAGGCCATTTAGAATATCTGCTAAAATCCATACAAGATCTAAGGTCATGAAGGCAGCTGATGCCACAATCAGAATATAGATGAATCTGTAAACATAGATGACCTTAGTACCAAAGAGGTATACCACACAGGATTCGGCATAGTAGTTCCAGCCAATTACAGTGGTAAAAGCAAACAGTAACAGACCAAGGTTTACCATGTAGATACCCCATGAATCACCTAATGTCTGTCTGAAAGCCTCTGAGGTAATTGCAGCACCATCAAGATCACCAGACCAGGTGTTAGTAAGCACAATGGTAAGACCTGTTAACATACAAATGATGATAGTATCAAAGAAGGTACCAGTCATGTTAACTAAGCCCTGCTCTGCTGGGAATTTGGTCTTAGCTGAAGCTGCTGCAATTGGAGCTGAACCTAAACCAGCCTCATTTGAGAACATACCACGAGCTACACCAAAACGCATTGCTATTAAAATACCAATACCTGTTGCAGCACCGACGCCAGCATCAAAGTTAAAGGCACTCTTTACAATCAGTACCACTGCACTAGGTAAGTTCTCGATATTAACTAAGATCACAAACAGACAGCCTACAATGTAGAAAACTGCCATTAGAGGAATTAACTTGGTACTTACTCTTGAGATTGAGTTTAAACCACCTACGGTTACCATACCGACTAAGGCTGAAATGATGGCACAGGATGCTAATGGAGACATGCCAAACATAATTCTGTTTGCGTCTACCATTGAGTTTACCTGACAATAGGTACCGATACCAAAGCAGCCTGCTCCTACTGTAAGCAGAGCAAAGAGAGCTGCTAAACTCTTACAGTGAAGTCCGTTTTTAATGTAGTACATAGGACCACCTCTGTATCTACCCTTTTCATCGACTTCTCTGTATTTAACTGCTAACAGACATTCTGAGTACTTTGTAGCCATACCAAAGAAAGCTGCTACGAACATCCAAAATAAAGCACCTGGTCCGCCCATATGCACAGCTGTAGCTACACCTACAATATTACCGGTACCAATGGTACTTGCAAGGGCTGTACATAAAGCAGCAAAGCCTGAGATATCACCTGCTTTACCAGTGTCATCAGCATTAGCTTTTGATGAGAACACAAGCTTTAATGAAAGGATCAGATTTGATACCTGAATTAAGCGTAACTTAACTGTTAGCATGATGCCTACAGCAATAAGAGCTATCAGCAAGGGTGCACCCCAGATAAGGCCATCGACTTTGTCTAAGATCTGCGATAGAGCTTCCATATGAACATTCCTTATGCAATGAATATGGACTCATAATAAAACAGAAATTTGAGCATTAGATTAAACTTACTTTTTTGGAGCACAAATAGACTCTTTTGCTCAAAATTGATGAGATTGTGACAGATATCTTTAAGGTTTGATAAAAGAATGGCACTGAAAACAGAGAGGAGAAAGGTTCTCAGTGCCGATACTGAGTTTACTCAAAATGAGTTTTAACTTTGATTACGGTATCTACAATGTAATCATCAGGCTGTGTACCAATCTTATTTAGGTAATCATGTAACTTTTTAATTACCTGATAGCCTTGTACTACAGGAGACTGACAAATTACAAAGTCGATAATATCGTTCTTTACTAGCTCTTTGGTGGTGTAAATCTCATCACAGGCAACTACAAAACGCTGATGAGCAGCATCTGCAATAATAGCAGCACCTAAGCCACTTACGCCTGAACCTGTTGCCATGTAAACAACGTTAATCTCAGGATGAGCTAAGAAAGCTTTCATGGTAACCTGCTGAGTTACGATATCCTGATCTTTACCTTCAATTACATCAACTATTTCAAAGTCGCTACGTCTTGCTTTTAGTTCTGAGACAAAGCCTTCAAATCTGGTCTTATGACCTAAGTGCTCTTTGTAACCTACAACAACTAAGATCTTTAATGGGGTGTTCTGACGGCACTTATCTACCATAGTAGCTGCCACACGTCCTGACTTTAAGTAATCAGGACCTACAAAACACAGTCTCTTTGAGCCTGGCAGATCATTATTTAATAGAACTACTGGATAGCCTTTTTCAGTTAACTCATCAATCTTTTTTCTGATTAAATCTGATTCAACTGAGCACAGTACAAAAGCCTTGCAACCTGATTTTTCAAGTTCATCAATAGCTTCAATCTGCTTGTTTACATCCCAGCCTTCCTGTTCTTTTAAAACAATATCAATACCAAGATCTTTAAATTCTCTTAAAGCCTGATCGATACCTTTCTTTAAATCATCAAAGAATGGAGAATTGATGCTAGGAATAGTAATACCTACATAGTTAATGCTCTTTTGAGCAGATAGAGCACGGCCAGCTCTGTTTGGAATATAGCCTAATTCCTGTGCTAACTGACGGATCCTTTCAGAGGTTTTTGCGCTTACTTCATTCTTGTCATTGAGCGCACGAGATACTGTTCCTATGGAAACACCAGAAGCTTTAGCTAAATCTTTTAAGGTTACGCTCATTTCATCCCTCATCGAAAATTACGCAAACGATTACATTACTTGTTTCATTATCGGTCAATTTTACAATAAAATGTACTTTTTTACCGCATATTTGCAAGTCCCTTAACAAATTTAATGCAACTTTTACGTTTTATTGTGCCTTTGCATTAGCTTTTTCTTGAGATGTTCACGAAACTTTTCATTTACGCAAAATTTTAAAATTTTTGCAACTTGCTGATAATTAACGCAAATTTTGAGGATATTAAATTTTTCAAGATAAAACTAATTGTGATTTACATATCTGTTTAATCGTTAATTATTGTGATAATATTTATATCAATCTTTTAAACCTCTTCTTTTACAGGCGCAAGTTATCTTTGGCAGTTAGAAAATGACAGATACAAAAGTATTCAGCAAAGTTTATCTACTCTGTGACTGCAATAACTTCTTTGTGTCCTGTGAAAAGATCTTCAGGCCCGATCTGTCTAAAAGACCTGTTGCCGTACTCTCTAACAATGACGGCATTGTAGTTTCGCGATCATATGAGACTAAAGCCTTAGGCATTGCTATGGGATCCCCTGTCTTTAAGATTGATAAAGAAATTAAAAAGTACAAGATCTCCTTGTTCTCATCAAACTTCTCTTTGTATCTTGATATCTCAAATCGAGTGATGACTCTTTTAGAGAGATTTTCTAAAGCTCTTGAAGTGTACTCTGTGGATGAAGCTTTTTTATCTTTTGAAAATATCTCTGAAGAAGAGGCATTATCAATTGCCTATAAAGTAAAACATGCTGTAGCAACAGAAGTTGGTATTCCTGTAGGTATTGGTATAGCTAGAACCAAGACTTTAGCAAAACTCTCTAATAACTATGCAAAGTCGCATAAAAAGACTAACGGTGTATACAGCATTCTTACAGACAGTAAAAGACAAAGACTCCTTTTAGATAATCCTATAAAAGAGGTCTGGGGTATTGGCAAAAATATGGAAGAGCATCTTTTAGGAGAAGGCTTTTCAAGTGCTTATGATTTAGCCAATGCTGATGCTACCTATTTAGGCAAGAAGTACTCAGTTCAGATTGAACGCACGATAAAAGAATTAAACAACATCGATTGCATTGAAAGCATGTCTGAACCACAAAATCAGAATCAGATCATGTGGTCGCGCTCATTTAAAGACAGGATCACCTCATATGACGATCTGTATGAAGCCTTATCTAATTATGTGGCTAAAGCCTGTCAGAAGTTACGCTCTTTAAACAAGTATGCTCAAAAGATAGCAATCTCCATTAGAACCTCTTATTTTGGAAATAAAGACAAGTACTCTAATGAAGCTATCATGTCATTAGATATCCCCTGTGCTGATACCAGAGTCTTTATTGCAGCAGCTAGAGAGCTCTTAAATGCAATTTATAAAGACGGCTATGAGTATATGAAAGCAGGTGTTGTTCTTTTTGATTTTAAAGACAGTAGAGAGTACCAATCTGATCTTTTTTCAGTAAATCCTGATAAAGAGGTTTTAGATAAAAGTGACAATTTAATGAAGACTCTTGATAACATCAATGCTATTGAGCAGGATACTGTGTATTTGGGAGCTCAAAACAGACTGGTAAAACAGTCTCGTTTTAACGATCCTCAACATAAATCACCTAGGTATACCTCCTCATTTAAAGAATTACCTAAGGTATTTTAAGTGTGGCAAGCTACAAGTACGGATTTAGTGTGACTATAAGTGTGGCTATACATGTATTTTAGGTGTGATCAAAGGTAAGGGATGAGCATGACAAAAGATAACATCAAAAGAAACGCTGTACAGCAAAAGTTATTAGCTGAGCTTCAATCTTTGTCTGAGGAAAAATACAAAGAGTTCTCAGAAAAGTTAAGTCCTGGTGTTGTCATGCTTGGAGTTAGAAATCCTATAGTTCGCAAACTTGCTCAAAAATACCTAAAACATGAAGATCCTGCACTGCTGTTAGAGCCTCTACCTCATGATTCTGCCTTTGAAGAGCGCTTTTGCAGAGCTGTCTTTATTGCCAGAATTCCTATGGAAGTTGAAAAGAGACTTAACCTTATAAAAGAGTTCTTACCATTTATAAATGGATGGGCAATCTGTGATTGCCTGTGCTCTCTTTTAAAGGAATGTGGAACTCATATGGATGAGTACTATAACTTTATAAAGCCTTTGTTCCTGCACCATGATAGACCTTTTGATATGCGTTTTGCCTGTGTGATGGCTTTAGATTACTTTGCTAAAGATGAATATCTTGATGAGGTGTTTTCTTTAATAGAAAAGGTAGATACCACTGAGTACTATGTACACATGGGCGCTGCATGGGCTATAGCTACCTTCTACTGTAAGTGCAGTAAAGACAAGGTAACAAAGAAGCTAATCAGTTTAGATACTGATAAGAAAACTTACAATAAAGCCCTGCAGAAGATAAGAGAGTCTTATCTTCCGACAGAGGCTGAAAAGGAATTTATTAAGACTTTAAAACGAAAGTAGTTAATGTCGTTCAAGCCATGCTTGAGCATAAGAGCAGGACTGATCTTTTTTATATTTCAGACCTTTTTCTTTTACAAATGAAGCGCATGCTTTCATAAGTTGAGAAGCTAATCCCCTGCCTGAAATGGCTTTTGGAACCTGTGTGGTTAATACATCAAATTCGCCATTTTGAACTTCATAGCAGATAAAAGCCTTATAGCCATCTTCTAAAAGGTAAAAGCTTTTAGTTTTCTCATCGTGCTCTACCATAATAGACTCCATACATTTCGTTTTGATTGATTATTCTTTTACTTCAATTATAATGGCACTTACGGAAAGATGGCAGAGCGGTTGAATGCATCGCACTCGAAATGCGACAATCATCAAATGATGATTCAGGAGTTCAAATCTCCTTCTTTCCGTAATAAAACACTTCTAAATCTTGTTATTCAATTCAGAACAAATCCATCACCAACATACTCAGAGTACTTAGCTGTAATGTATTGGTAAGATCTTGCTTCACTGTACAACTATATATTTCGTTTTATATTTTATAAACACTTGTGTTTATAAAAATAATCAGATATATTTTGTTCTAGAGGTACTTATATGAGTAATTATCAATATCCTGTAGAACTAATAGACAACAAAGAAGGCGGATTTATCCTTAAATTTAGGGATTTTCCTGACTTTAACAGTGAAATTTGGTCACATGATGAATTGCAAAGCACAGGAACATCAGCGCTAATCACACTACTAGATCTGTATTTTGAACATAACAAAGTCTTTCCTGAGCCATCTGCACCTAAAGAAAACGAAGAGCTTATAGAATTACCCATAAGCGTTATAGCTAGAATGATGCTGTTAAATACAATGGTTGAAAACAAAGTAAGACCTGTAGATTTAGCTAGAAAAATGGGGATCAAACCTCAAGAAGTAAATAGAATTGTAAATTTAAAACATAACACAAGAATTGACACCATCCAAAAGGCACTTACAGCATTAGGAAAGAAATTGACTCTTACCTTGTCATAATAGGCACTTATAACTTCTCGCATAAGGAAGACTTCATAGTGACTACATTAAGAATGCTACCTTTAAAAATAAAAAAACTCCCGCCCTCATTATAAAGGCAGGAGCTTCTCTTTGTCTTTTATGCTTTTATTAAAGCTTTAATTTACAGCTTTTATTAAAGCATAGTAGCACGTAACTGCTCACCTGATAATGGTGATAAGTAAGCTGGAGCAATATCAAATACAGTCTTACAGCCAGTTACACCTTCTTTATATAGACGTGCAATTGCTCTTGTGTAAGCTGTGATTACGCTTGCTGTAAACTCTGGGTTAGAGTCTAGCTTTAAGCTGTACTCAATGATGTGCTTGTGCTCGTTATTAACACCAGTAGCACCTGATCTAATTACGAAACCACCATGAGGAATACCTGAATGGTTCTTGTTTAACTCTTCTTGTGAGATGAAGTTTACAGTGGTGTCATAGTCAGCAAAGTAGTTAGGCATGGTCTTAATTGCATTCTCAACGTATGCTGGATCAGCGCCTTCCTCAAGAACAACATAGCATAAACGAGTGTGCTTCTGTCTTGTGGTTAATTCTGGATTTGAACCGCTTCTTACAGCATCTAAAGCTGCCTGTACTGGGCAGGTGTACTGTCTAGCATCCTTAACACCTTTGATACGACGAATTGCGTCTGAGTGGCCCTGACTTACGCCCTTGCCCCAGAAGGTGTAATCTTTACCATTTGGTAAAACTGCATTTGCATATAAACGGTTTAATGAGAACATGCCTGGATCCCAACCTGCTGAGATTAAAGCAATGTGATTGCTCTTACGAGCTTCTTCATCAACTAACTTGAAGTGCTCAGGGATCTTAGCGTGGGTATCAAAGCTATCGATTACATTAAACAGCTTTGCTAATTCTGGAGTTTGTGTTGGAAGATCAGTTGCACTGCCACCACATAAGATCATTACATCAATCTTATCTTTGTATGAAGCAACATCTTTTACATTTACAACAGCAACGTTCTTAGATGCAATCTTTAATGCACTAGGATCACGTCTTGTGAAAACAGCTACTAATTCCATGTCATCAGCTGCATTAACAGCACACTCAATACCACGACCTAAGTTACCGTAGCCGTAAATACCAACTCTAGTTGTCATAATAATTTGTCCTTTATAGCCTGTTAGTAATGAGACTCAAGTCTCTTGATTTATTGTTCTAAAATGTAGCAAAAAATTACAAAAAGGTCTATAAATGATCTTAAATTGCACTAATATTGATCGTATTTTTTGATGATTGGGGATTTTAGAGAAGAGAAATTGAAAGCAAAAAGCTCTGCTGCGTTTGCAGCAGAGAAACTACTTTTGAACAGAGATTTATTACACTTTGAACATTACTTTTGCAAGCTTTTTTTTAATTAAAGCTTGGTAAAAGTTGCGCCAGCACATGCTGTGGTCTCAAAGATGGTAGCATCAATGCCAGATACAGCCTTGTATTTAGCATTTACAGCATCTTTAACCTTTTGTACGTTCTTAGGCTCAACAACTGCTACTACGCAACCGCCAAAACCACCACCGGTCTGACGAACTGCAGCATATTCTTCACCTAAAGCTTCTTTTACGATCTCAACTAGAGCATCAGTCTCTTTTACAGTGATCTCAAAGTCATCTCGCATTGAAACATGAGAAGCATACATTAACTTAGCTAAAGTCTTCAGATCACCTGACTCAAATGCCTTTGAAGCATCTAATACACGCTGATCCTCGGTGATAACATGGCGAGCACGACGATAAGTTACATCATCCATCTTATCTTTGAACTTCTCTAACATCTCCATAGTTGCATCACGTAATAGAGGTACGCCCATGATTGAAGCAGCCTTTTCACAGCTCTCACGACGGTCGTTATACTCTGAACCTACAAGCTGATGCTTGATGTTTGAGTTGATAATTAAGATCACAAGATCCTTTGGTACTGCAACCTGAGTTAAACCATAGCTCTTGCAGTCAATTCTTACTAAGTGGTCAACAGTACCGTTAGCTGAAATTGCCTGATCCATGATGCCGCACTTCATGCCGATGTATGCTTCAGCAGCCTGGCCCATTAGAGCGATATCCATTAAAGGTACATTTAAGCCAAAAGCTGATGATACTAAGTGACCAAAGCAAACTTCTAATGAAGCTGATGATGACAGACCAGCACCTGGAGGAACATCACCCTTGATTGCAATGTCAAGACCTTTTACCTTATCACCAAACTTTTGAGCTAACTGATAAGTTACACCACGAAGATAGTTTACCCATAACTTTGAAGGAAGCTTTTCAATCTTTGGAGCAATTTCAAACTCATCGTAGTCATTGTTCATGTCTACAGCAAGAATGCGCATCTTATTGGTGCCGTTCTCTTTAGCTACCATGCAAGTACCATACTTAATAGCACAAGGCAGAACGAAACCACCATTGTAATCAGTGTGCTCACCGATGATATTTACACGACCTGGTGCATATTCCTGCATCTGAGGCTTTACGCCGAACTTATCTTCAAAAGCCTTTAGGCAAATAGTTTTAATATCTGACATAACTTAATCCTTTTGTCTGTTATTTCTTTAAGGTGTAATGGATATCTGAAAGATTGCGCAGACGCTCTGCTGCCTGTTCAGGTGTTAAATCACGCTGTTTCTCAGCTAATAACTCAAAGCCTGCTACAAACTTTCTTACGGTTGCACTTCTTAATAAAGGTGGATAGTAGTTAGCATGTAACTGCCACTCGCTGTGGTCTTTACCATCCTGTGGAGCATTGTGCCAGCCCATTGAATATGGGAATGAGCACTCAAATAGGTTGTCATAACGGCAAGTTAGCTTCTTAATGCAAACTGCTAAATCGTCACGCTGTGCATCAGTTAACTGGTCGATAGTCTGAACCTTGAACTTAGGTAAGATCATGGTCTCAAATGGCCAGAATGCCCAGAATGGAACTAAAGCTACAAAGTACTCAGTTTCAAAAAGAATACGTTCTTTTTTCTTTAATTCAGCATTTACGTAGTCTAGCAATAAAGGTGAATTGTGCTTATCGAAGTATTTTTTCTGCTGATTGTATTCTTTCATCAACTCTTCAGGGATAAAGTCGCATGCCCAAATCTGTCCATGTGGATGAGGATTTGAACATCCCATAATTGCGCCCTTATTCTCAAAGAGCTGTACATACTTGTAAGTAGCAGACAGTTCTCTGAATTGAGATGCCCATAAATCTACAACAGAGCGGATTTCGCTTGTTTCCATTACAGGTAAGGTCTTTGAGTGGTCAGCACTAAAGCAGATCACACGAGCTGTACCACGAGCTGGCTCTAACTGGAAAAGCTCTTCGCTCTCTGGTGCATCTAATGGAGTATCTGGAGTAAGAGCGGCAAAATCGTTGGTAAATACGAAGTTGTGCTCATATTGAGGATTCTTGTCACCATTTACACGGGTATTACCAGGACACAGGTAACACTTTGGATCGTAAGTTGGTTTAGCTTCTACAGGTAATTTTTCAACCTGACCATTCCAAGGTCTCTTAGCTCTGTGAGGAGATACTAAGATCCATTCGCCAGTCAAGGCATTAAATCTTCTGTGAGGATGATCTGTAATGTTAAATGATGACATTTTAAACCTACCTGTTATTTTAATTTGTTGGTTTATTAACCTATGTTTGAATAGCTTTCGATGAGCTTATGTTGGATTAGCCAGGAACACCTGGCTAATTGCAATTTAATCTTCGTAACCGTTAGGGTTATTCTTCTGCCAGTTGTATGAATCAGCGGTCATATCATCTAGAGTTCTAGTTGCGACCCAGCCTAATTCATTCTTAGCCTTTGTAGGATCAGCGTAGCAAGCTACAACATCACCTGCTCTGCGTGGAGCAAACTTGTATGGAAGCTCTCTGCCAATTGCCTTTGAGAATGCCTTTACCATATCAAGTACTGAGTAACCTACACCGGTACCTAAGTTATAGATGTGAGTGCCAGGTACATTTAAGCAGTGCTTTAGAGCTGCAACATGACCTAAAGCTAAATCTACAACGTGGATATAGTCACGTACGCAGGTACCATCAGGAGTTGGGTAATCATTACCGAAGATGCTTAACTCTTTTAATCTGCCTACAGCAACCTGAGTTAAATATGGCATTAAGTTATTTGGAATACCACGAGGATCTTCACCGATTAAACCTGACTTGTGAGCTCCTACAGGGTTGAAGTAACGAAGTAGAACCATTGAGAACTCAGGATCAGCCTTCTGTAATTCCTGACACATGTACTCAATATCAACCTTAGTCTGACCATATGGGCAGTTTGCTCTTTTAACTGGAGAATTTTCAGTTAATGGAACACTATCAGGCTCACCGTAAACAGTTGCTGATGATGAGAAGATAAAGTTCTTGCAACCGAACTCTCTCATTACAGCTAATAAGGTGCGAGCGCCGTTTACGTTGTTATCGTAGTACTCTAAAGGCTTCTTAACAGACTCACCTACTGCCTTTAAACCTGCAAAGTTGATAACACCGTCAATCTTGTAATTGGTGAACACTGCTTCTAACTGCTCACGTGAACGAATGTCACCTGCTACAAAAGGAATTGGGTGTCCTACAATTTTGTTAATTCTTGCTAGAACTGCTGGTTTTGAGTTGTAGAAGTTATCAAAGATAACTGGCTCATAGCCTGCATTTGCTAATTCAATTACTGTATGAGAACCGATATAACCGGCACCACCTGTTACTAAAATTGTAGCCATTTTTAAATTTCCTCTAAAAGCATTGATATGCTCATGTAACCGTTTACATGAATTATAGACCATAAAATTAAGATGACAATAGAATAATTTGATCTTTTTCACATTTTAATTTTTTATTTTCGATTTAATGTAAAATATAGATTAAAAATAACAATTGTCACCTTTATTTGTACAATATATTTTACCAAAGATAATTATCATGGCAGCAACGATTAGAGATGTAGCTAAAAGAGCTAATGTTTCTGTAGCAACAGTTTCAAGAGTATTAAATGGCACCGCTA
>JBNMJE010000046.1:0-15625 GCA_050873645.1 Succinivibrio sp.
AACTATACAAATTCTACAATTTTGATCGTGATTAAAAATTTAAGATTTAATCTTCACTCTCATAGTGAAATTGCTAATAAGGCATACAGCTTTTAGTTGTCTCATGCTATCATAATAAATAATAAAAATTTTCAATTTGTCATTTAGGATGTGTGTATGTTAAAGAAGTTATCTGTATTAGCATTATCAGCTGTAATTTTAACTGGTTGCTCATGGAGTCACGTTAAGACCGTAAATGCAGTTGATGCAGGCAATATTACTAAAGTCTGTGTTGTTGCCAATAACAACAAGCCTGCAGATCCAGCTGTTCAGCAGATGATCCAGAACTCATTACTAACTTTAGGTGTTGACAATATTTTAGTTTCAGGTGAGTCAAGATCATACGAGAACCAGTGTTCAAATATGTTAAAGTTCTCAACACGTGGTGGCAATGCTAAGAAGATTGGCTTATTACACGTAAGATTCTACAAAGTTAACGACATTGATAACTTTAAGATTTTAGGTGAAATTTCTCATAAAGAGAAAGTTAAAGTTGCAAACCTACAGCCAATCGTTAACGATTTAATCAAACAGTTATTAAATAAATAATAGAATAATTACCAAAGTAGAATAGAGAGAAATCTCTATTCTATTTTTTTTGATCTTAAAATAAAAAATAATTATGCCTAACTTTTATAAAGACTTAAAAATCTCAGCATTTGATGCTATCTCTAAAGCTCAAGAAATTGCCTCCTCTCCAATGTTATTCCAGACGGCATGTATTCTCTTAGATCATGGTGTATTGTCTGTTTTAGAAAAAGAAATAGACGGAATTACTGTTACTGATTTATGCAAAAAATGCGATCTTAATGAATATGCGTTAGGCGTATTACTTGATATGGCAGCATCAGGACAGCTTGTTCTTGTATCTGATGATCATAAGTACACTTTAAGTAAGATTGGTTTCTTCTTATTAAATGACAATATGACCAAGATTAACTTAAAGTTTACTCAAGAGATCTGCTATAAGGCTATGGCTTCTTTAGAAGCATCTCTAGTCAATGGCAAAGCTGAAGGCTTAGCTGTATTTAACAAAGATTGGGATACCATCTATCCACATTTAGGAGAACTGCCAGAAAAAGCCCAAAAAGCATGGTTTGATTGGGATCATTTATATTCTCAGACTGCCTTTAAACAGGCAATTTTAGAGATGAACAAGCTCTTCAAACCAAAAGTTATCTTTGATGTTGGTGGCAATACAGGAAAATTCTCAATTGCCTGCTGTGAAAATATCAAAAATGTAAAGGTTAAAATCTTAGATTTACCATCACAAATTCAAATGGCAAAAGAAAATATTCATGCACATGGTTTAGATGAGAGAATTGATTTTTTAGCATGTGACATCCTGATGGACAATAAGTTACCTGAAGGTGCTGATATCTGGTGGATGAGCCAGTTCTTAGATTGTTTTGCCCCAAAACATGTTCTTCATATTCTCTCAGGTATCAAAGCATCAATAAAAGATGACGCTCATGTATGCATCTTAGAGCCTATTGCTGACAGACAGAAGTTTAAGGCAGCAGACTTTGCTATTAACGCAGGTTCACTGTATTTCACCGCCGTTGCCAACGGCTATTCAAGATTCTTTACAACTGACATGCTTACCACATTAGTAGAAAAAGCAGGCTTTAGAGTTGAAAAAATAATTGATAACTTAGGAATTAGTAATTCTCTGTTTATTTGTAAAAAGGCTTAGCCATGAAGTTTGCACTTAACATTGATGATTATTCAGCCAGAGCTTTTGGATTTAACACTAAAGAGCAATTTAAATCTTTAGCTTTAGGTGAAGTTGCAGCTGACATTAAGGCTGTAAATCCGAAGCCAGCCAATATCCCAATGATGACCGCAAGACGTCTTAGCATGGGATGCCGAATGGCTGTCGATATCGGCATTGAACTTTTAAAGTCCCATGAAGATATTGATGCTGTAATTTATTCTAGTGCTACTGGTGAAGAAGAACATAACTATAAGGTTCTAGAGTCAGCAGCTAAAGGAATAGATTGCTCACCTACTGATTTTTCAATGTCTGTGCATAATACTGGTGTCGGCAACTTTACCATTTTATCAAAAAAGAAGATCCCTTCTAACTCTGTAAGTGCTGGTATAGATTCTTTTATGATGGCCATAACTGACGCTTATGTAATGCTCTCATCAGGTTATAAAAAGATCTTAATTGTCGATTACAACGTATCTATTCCACCTTTCTTTAAGAACTACTTAAAAAAAGACTTTCCTGATTATCCATACTCAGTAGGACTTGTAGTATCTAAAGGTAATGAATACGAGTTTTCAACTACTAAGCTAAAAGCAAAGTCAGAACACCTGTTTCCCGTATCCTTAAACCTCTTATTGAACTTAATCAAAAAGGAAGATGTTTTACTAAAGGGTGAACGACTTTTGTGGGATGTAAAGTTAAAGCATGAATAGCATTTTGCATTGTGTTGCAGGTCTTTATAGAATACTGATCTCATCAATATACTTTGCTTTCTTTGGTTTAGGTGCCTTAGTCATCTCCATGGTTTTCTTTAATCTCATGAGATTAGTGGTAACCAATAAAGACACAAGAACCAAGATCTCAAGAAATATTACTAAATATGCTTTCAAGCTTTATCTATCTACAGCATGTCTGTTAGGTATTTTTGATATCAAGATTAAGAATCTTAAGAAAACACAGGATGACACAGGTTGCATCTATATTGCTAATCACCCAAGTTTACTTGACGTCGTGATATTAGATTCATTTGTTAATAATGCAAACTGTGTAATTAAGTCGTCTCTTAAGAGTAATCCTTTTATAAGTGGAATTATTGCCTGCAATCGCTATGTAGCTAATTCTTTGAGTCCTGAAGATATCCTGAAGGATTGTAAAGAGTCATTAGCAAGAGGAGATAACTTAATTGTATTCCCTGAAGGAACAAGAACTATAAATTTTGATAAAATTAAGTTTAAACATGGCTTTTCAAGTATTGCTGTTGTATGTAAAGCTAACATTAGACCATTAGTGATTAACTTTGATGGCTTTGCTTTAAGAAAAAATGTTTCCTGGTCTCAAATTTATAAAAAGAAACTTACATATAAAATCGAGATTTTAGATAATTTTGATACCAGTGAGTATCTATCTTTACATCAGGATAAGGAAGTCTCTGCTGTATCAAGAGGAATTGCTAAAGAATTACAAGCTTTAATTCAAAGTAAAGTTAAATAATGATTTATTAATAAATAAAAACAAAACTGTAAACAATAAAGGAAATAAATATGGAACCATTGTATGACGAGCTTAAGCAGTTAATTATAGACTCACTTAATCTTGAAGACATTTCTATTAATGATATTGAGACTGAGGCACCTCTGTTTGTAGATGGCTTAGGCTTAGATTCAATTGATGCTTTAGAACTTGGTATGGCGATTAAGCAGAAATATGGTCTTACTCTTTCAGCTGATAATGAAGAAATGAAGAAATGCTTCTATTCAGTAAAAACTTTAGCAGATTACATCAAAGCAAATAGACAGTAATTATTATGACAAAAGAAGAGATATTAAAACAAATCCAGGAAATGTTAGCTTCATTATTCGAGCTTGATCCTGAGGATATCAAACCAGAAAGCAAACTTTTTGAAGAGCTAGAATTAGACAGCATTGATGCTGTTGATTTGGTTGTAAAACTACAGAAGACCATTGGCAAGAAGATCATGCCTGAGGACTTTAAGACTGTACGTACCGTACAAGACGTAGTTGATGTAGTCTACAAACTTATAAACAGCAAGTAAGCTCTAAATAAAGCTAATTGACACAAGTATGTTAAAAAAGATACTGCTAACCCTGTGTATAGTATTTGGGGTATGTTATCCTTTTGTAATTTATGCAGGTATCAAGTTGGAGCTCATAAAGTATGTGCTACCAACAGTTGCAGCAGTGTTTTTATTAAGACTTGTGTTGAGCAGAAGACAGCATTCAGAGTTTAAAGTACTAACCTGTTGTTCATTGATTACAGCTGCTATTTTATGTATAGGTTCAGCTGTCTTTAACAATCTAAAGTTAGTACTTTTCTATCCCGTTTTTGTAAATGCGCTTTTTTTTGCAATCTTTTTCTTGTCTTTATATAAAGGTGATGCCATTATCACCCGCTTTGCAAAATTGACTCAAAAAGAAGGACAACTTCCAGATTTTGCAATTAGTTATACAAGAAAAGTAACCGTAGTCTGGTCATTATTTTTTATTTTTAATGGCCTTATTGCGTTATATACATCCTTATCAAATGATATTGAGGTATGGACACTCTATAATGGATTAATTTCATATATCCTTATAGGATGTTTAATGGCTATAGAATTTGTAATCAGAATAATTATCAGAAAATCACATGACAGTTAAAACCTTAAGTCTTCATGAAGCAATTTATTCAAATCGAGATCCTAGAGAAGTAGTCGCTTTTGATAAAGACACTACATACCACCTTTATGATCTGCAACTTATGGTTAAAGCACTTTCTGTTTTTCTATCTATGTCAAAAGAAAAACGCTTTGCTATTTATGTTGAAAACTCTTATCTGTTTACAGTTGCTTTTGCTGCCTGCTTATATGCTAAAAAGATCCCTGTCTTTGCTGGTATTATAAGAAAAGACATGTGCTCTAAAGATAACGGCTGTTTTGATGCTATTATTTCTGATAAGAATTTTGATGATGTAGAAATTCCTTTCTTTGATATTACAACCATTAAAGCTGCTGTAAGACAAACACCATTAAAAGAAATTCCTTTAAGAAATCATGATGCTGAAATTACACCAGTTCTAGACAGTAATTTAAAAATTGAGTTTTACACCTCAGGCTCTACTGGTAAAAGTAAGAGAATTGATAAGACGTTAAGACATCTTGAATTTGACATCTTACATCTTGAGGATTTAACAAAAGTTCTTGATAACAGTGATAACTCAGCTGTAGTGGCATCTGTTGCTCCATATCACATGTACGGACTTACCTTTAGAATCTTGTTGCCTCTTTTACGTAAGATCCCTTTTGATGCTCAGTTTATTAAGTTCCATGAAGAGCTTTGTGGTAACTATAAAGATAAAAAACTTATTTTTGTATCATCACCAGCCTTTTTAAAGCGTATTGATCCGTTTCTAAAAGCACCAAAGATTATTTTTACACTCTCAGCAGGCTCCTCAATGGATATTGCAGCCTCTGCTAAGTATTACGCTTGGTCAGAATGTGAAATCACAGAGATCTATGGCAGTACAGAAACTAACTTCATGGGATATAGAAAACTCTCAGGCGCTGAAGAGTATTACACTCCATTTGCTGAAGTAAGTTTTAAAGAAAACAATGGAGATCTTTACCTTTACTCTCCATTAATCGATAAGAAATGCAAACTTGACGATAAGCTTGAATTTAATGGGGACAAATTCAAAGTAATCGGCAGAAAAGATAAAGTAATTAAGCTTGAAGAAAACAGAGTAAGTCTTACTCAGATTGAAGATTTAGTCAAAAAACACGAGCATATTACTGATTGTGTAGCTTTGCCTTTAGAAAAAGGTGATCGTACCTTTATTGGAATTGTTGTAGCTGTAGATGATGAGATGTATCAAGATTTAACAAGCAACGATAATAAAGATAAGATTAAACAGGACTTTGTAAAATCAATTAAGAGCAGTTTAAAAGATCATTTACTTTTAGTTGCAATGCCAAGATATGTAAGAATTTTAAAAGAAATTCCCCTAAACAGCATGGGCAAGAAAATAACTTCACAGTTAAGAGAGCTGTTTAATGATTAAACCTAAAGAATACGAAATTAAAAGAATCGATGAGAATTCTTTTGAAGTAACAATAAAAGTAAATCCTGATCTTTTCTATTTTAAAGGTCATTTTGAAGAACAACCTATTCTTCCTGGTGTTGTACAGTTAGGATGGGTGTATGACTTTTGCAAAGAAGTCTTAAATCTTGAGCTGTCAGGTAACATTCCAACTATTAAGTTTACAGCCCCTATTCTTCCTAAGGATGAGATTGTTTTAAAAGTTGCACATAATCATCTTAAGAACAATGTTAACTTTGAATATGACATTTTAAACACCATGAGTAAGGCAAGTTCAGGAAGGATCAAACTCTAATGAAATACTGCGCAATTGTGCCCTGCTACAGACATGCATCAACTCTTGACAGCGTGCTAACTAGACTTGCAAAGTACAGCTTGCCCGTAATTGTGGTAGATGACGGTAATGACATTGAAAATGCCACAATCATCGAGAAGACTGTTAACAGTCACAATCTAGCTAATGAGCGTGTGACCTTACTAAAACATGATATAAATCAAGGTAAAGGAGGCTCAGTAACTACAGGTCTTAAATATGCTTATAAAGCAGGCTTTACCCATGCTGTACAGGTTGACTCAGATGGACAGCATTGCATTGAGGATATGGATAAGATTTTGAAGTTATCAAAAGACAATGAAGATTGTGTAATTTCAGGAATGCCTGTTTATGATGCAAACGCCCCAAGATCACGTGTTATAGGTCGTAAGATCACCAACTTCTTTGTGCATGTAGAGACCCTGTCTTCCATGATTAAAGATGCCATGATTGGTTTTAGAGTTTATCCTCTAGAAAAGACAGTATCTGTAATAAATAAGAGTCATATAGGCTCACGTATGAACTTTGATATTGAAGTTTTGGTAAGACTAGTTTGGAATGGCGTTAGAGTAAAGTTCTTTGAGACCAGAGTAGATTATCCAAAAGGAGGTATTTCTAATTTCAAACCTATTGATAATGTCAAAATTTCACTTATGCATACTAAGCTTTGTTGCATAAGCGTTCTTACCTTACCAGTTAGGATCTTTAAAAATGCCAGATAGTAATAAGCATTGGGAAGAGCAAAAAGAAGCAAAAGGTGGCTATTATGGCCTAAAGCTAATGCTTTTCTTCTATAACATAGGAGGAAGAGCTGTCTTTAGTATTATTCTTATTCCTGTAATGTATGTTTACTATCTTTTATCTAAAAAGCAAAGACTGATCTCAAAAAAATATCTTTCATTAGTTAATAAAACTCGCAAAAGTAGAGGTATGGAGCCTTTAAAATTACATCCTTTCTTTCATTTTCTCTCTTTTGGATACATGCTGCTTGATAAATTAAAAGCATGGCAAGGTGATTTAAAATTAGGTAAAGATGTAATTTATAAAGATAATTGTGAACATGAGATTAAGCAGTATTATCATCAAGGCTTTGTAATTTTCTGCTCTCATTTAGGCGATATTGAAGCACTACGCGCCGTATATACTAAAACAGATGAGCACGTAATTAACTCTATTGCTTTTACAGAACATGCTGAAAACTTCAATCGCATGATTAAGTCATTATCACCTGACGCTAAAGTCAATGTTATCTCAACTAAATCTATAGGACCAGATACAGCTATCTTACTAAAAGAAAAGATAGACAATAATGAAATCGTTGCTATTGCAGCTGACAGAGTACCAACACAAACACAAGCAAAACATACTGAGAATCGCGTTGTTGAGACTAGTTTTTTAGGACAAAAAGCAAATCTCCCTCAAGGACCTTTTGTATTAGCTTCTGTTTTAAAATGTCCTGTAGTTTTAGTGTTTGGCCTTAAAA
The DNA here is from genome assembly GCA_050873645.1 of Succinivibrio sp. GTDB lineage: Bacteria > Pseudomonadota > Gammaproteobacteria > Enterobacterales > Succinivibrionaceae > Succinivibrio. The sequence goes on from JBNMJE010000046.1 coordinate 7,645, forward strand.
ATCCTAAGACCCACAAGATTGATATTGTCTGCAAAGATTTTGCAAAACAGATTATTATTGACAGAAAACAAAGAGAATTATCGGTCAAAAAGTACGCTGATGCTTATGCTAAGGTCTTAGAAGATCTTTGTCTTGAATATCCTTATCAGTGGTTTAACTTTTATGATTTTTTTAATACCGATAAATAAAAGTAAAGATTATCTAAGAGACTTATATGTATAGAAGACCAAAATTTATACTTTCTCATGAAGCTGTATTTCCAATTTCTTTTCATGACACTGATGCCATGGGTGTAGTTTGGCACGGTAATTATATAAAGTTCTTTGAATTAGCCCGTGAAGCCTTTTTAGAAGAGATTAAATACGGCTATCAGGACATGAAAGATGAAGGTATTGCATATCCAATCACGGAATGCACCTGTAAATACAGAAAGTATCTTAGAGTAACCGATAAAGTTTTAAGAGTAGTGACCTTACTTTGTGAGTATGAAGGAAAAGTTGTCTTTCATTATGAGGTTTATCCAAAGGATAGTAATACCCTGTGTGCTTATGGTAAAACTGAACAGGTATGTATCAAAGCTAATACAGGTGAACTTATCTTTGAAACCCCTAAATCTTTATTGAATGCCATCAAAAAATATGAAAGCGAACAGAGGTAAACGAGGTTACAAAGATGAACAAACTTTTTAAATTTCTGTTTGTTTTTATAGCATTAGCTTTCTCATTTAATACTAATGCCTTAACTGTAAATGAGCTTAGCGCTCTTTTACAAAAAGATGCAAATTTTAAGGCATCTTATAAACAGGAGAAGACCTTAAACAAGCTCAATAAAATCTTGAAAAGCTCAGGTGTTGTCATCATTATTGAGAATAAGAATGTATTTTTCAGGCAAAATACACCTTTTGAATTAGAGCAAATTATTACTCATAATCGCTTTGCTCAAATCATGGATGATGAGATCAATGAGATCACCCGTGATAACAATCCACAGTTGTTTGAGATCTCAAATTTACTTTTAAACATCTTTTCTATGAATGAAGTTAATGAAAAGTACTTTTCATATAAGCTTTCAGGAAATCTTAATAACTGGACTTTAGAGCTGAAACCAAATGATGAGCTTCTATCTAAGATCTTTAATAAGATCACAATTCAAGGCTCAGATAAAGTAAAAGAAATCGTCATTGAAGACATCTCAAAAGACACCACTGTGCTTACTTTTAGCGATTATAGCACCGGCAAGATTACATTAAACGTAAAGGAACAGTCATACCTTGTTAAATAAGGCTTTTTCTCTTATTTATGTATTTTTGCTTATTGTACTAACTATTGTCTTTAGTCTTAGAATAAGCAATATTACTATTGATAGCTCAATTCTCTCTTTATTACCTACTGAGACTCAATCAAAAGTCTCAAAGACTACGATCGATACTTATACCAAAAGACTTGATAGACAGGTAGTCTTTTTAATTAAAGATAATGGAGATGGAGTTAAGGCTTGTGATTTCTTTAATAAAGAACTAAAAAAAAACAAGAGTGTTGAGAACGTCATCGGTGCTGTTGATAAAAGAGCGCAACAGAACTTCAATCAATTTCTATACAACTATAAAACAGCTTTAATCTCTGAAAAAGCCAAAGCAAGAATGGAGAACAACTCATATGAAAAATGGGTGCTATCTACTCTTTACTCAGGTTTTTCTGGTGTTACTGAAAAAGAGATCATATCAGATCCTCTGTTGCTTACTCGTGATGTAGCCACTTTTCTATCAAAAGACGTAAAACTCAATGTAAAAAATGGATATTTAAGTGTCACTGATGAGCACAACAACATTTGGTACTTTTTAAACGTACGCACCAAGAGTGCTGGATTTGACATAAACTCATCTAAAGAGTTCTGCTCTTATGTAGATAATCTTATTGCTAAAACCGAGTCTTTATATAAAGGAACTACTATTTTAAAACGAGGCACTGTTTTTTATTCAGACTATGCCTCAGCACTTGCACAAAAGGATTTAACTGTTTTAGGTTCAATTACGATTATTGGTGTCTTTGCTTTAATCTTTTTTGTCTTTAGAACGGTTATTCCTGTAGCTTTAACCGTACTTTCAGTTAGTACAGGTATCTTAGCTGGATTTTCGTTTTTATGTATCTTTTTTGATACTATAAATCTGGTCATCATTGGTATGAGTCTGTCTGTAGTTGGTGTGGTTTGTGACTACACTATCTATTACATAACATTAAGAGTAAGCAAGGATTGTTCAGGATCTCCCATTGACACTATAAAGCAGATGATTAAGCCTCTTTTATTTGCTGTAGGTACTGATGTAGTTGCCTATCTAATCATCGTACTCTCACCTGTTACTCCATTAAAACAACTCTCAGTTTTCTGTATGGCAGCTATCACCTTTAGCTGCCTTACAGTGATTTTAATTGAGCCTTATCTGTGCGCTCATGTAAAGAAAAAAGATTTCCCTTTAAAGAGCGTATTTAACAGATATTTAAAGCTTGTTGCATCTAAAAAAGTGAATCTTGCTATCATTGTCCTAATTGTTTTAACTACTGCCTTTGGTTTAAGTAAGTTTTCAGTAAATGACGATCCAGCTTCATTTCAGAATTTACCTGCAGTTTTAAAAATTCAGGATGATGAAATAGCCAAAATTACCAATCAGAAAGCATCAGCGAAATATCTTATTATTGAGGCTAATTCTGAAGACAAGCTATTACATATCAATGAGAGCTTACAACAGCTCTTAGAGCTCATGGTAAAGAATAAAGATATATCCTCATACAGAGCCATACCTTTAGTTTCTTTAAAGACTCAAGAGCATAATTTTTCTCTTATACAAAAAACTCTAAAGAGCTTAAAAGATCCTGTTTTAACAGAAAATAAAGAGAATTTAGTCAAGCTCTATAGTTATCAACAGCTCTCATTAGACAAATTTATACAATCCCCTTTAGGTAATGCCTATGAACCGTTGTATATCAAAGGCTCTGATAACAGTCCCTATGCCTTGTCTATACTTTTATATGACGTAAAGGACAGAACAAAGCTTGAAAGTGAGATTTCACATCTTACAGCCAATGCTTATTATTTAGACAGAAAAGATGATTTTATAAAGGTCTTTAGCCATTACAGAGTTCTAATCTCTTATGTTCTATATACTTTCTTAATTGTGATTTTTTTAGTATCAGTGTTAAGACTTGGAGTATTAAAAGGACTTGTAGCTGCAGTTTTTTCACTTATAAGTGTGCTTTTTGCCCTTGCAACCATACTGCTTAGTGGATATCAGTTAAATCTCTTTAGTGAATTAGCACTAATCTTAGTATTAGGTATTGGAGTTAACTATACAATCTTTTTTAATTCAAATACTAATATCAAATCCACTTCATTAGTTGCAATAGTTACAGCTTTATTAACTACGCTTTTAACCATGGGAGTGCTTGTTTTAAGCTCTGTAAGTGCCATCTCTGGTTTTGCTCTTGCACTTTCATCAGGTATCTTATGTTCATTTGTACTATCAACCATCTTGCCTGAACTGTTAAAAGATGTTGAAAACAACAATTTTGGGAGTGTGTAAATGAAAAGAAAACATTTATTTACAGCTATAATCTTCTCTTTACTATCTTTACTTGTAGCTTGCAGCAGTACTGAACAAAAGCAAACAGAAGAGTTAAAAGCTTATATCACCAAAGAGATTGAAATCGCTGTTCCTAAAGCTAAGTTTGATACAGAAGAGAGCTTTGATCAGCTACTATCGACAACTTATAACGGAAAAAAGAGCTCTCTTTTAGTTTCATCTGTAATTAAGAAAAATTCTATTTCTGTAACAGGTCTGACACCAGGCTATCTAAAACTTTTTACCATAACTTATGATGAAAATGGCATAAACGCTGAATACTCAGTTCCAAAAGCCATGCTTCCACCTATAAATCAGGTATTACTTGATATAATGCTAAGTTATAAGAGTAATTTAAATAACGACTTACCTAAAGAATTTAGAATTATTGATAAAGGTAATGAAAGAACAATTTCATATGTAGATATCACAAAAATGAGAAAAGTGATTTACAAAATTGAATACAAATCAATGAATGGCAAACGATTACCTAATAAAATAATAAATTTTGAATTTAATTATACAATTAACTTTAAGTACGTGTAGTTTATGATTTATATCAATGTTCTTACCTCAGTAAGCTCTTTAGGAACAAATGAATTAACTATTGTAGATAGCTTATCTCATACAGACAGATGCTACCTTACATATCGTGATGATCTTTTAAATGAACATAAAGGTTCATATTTTGGACAAATTAAGGCAAAACTTCCAAGACTTGATGAGTACCCTGAGCACAAGAGCCGTAACAGTGCTGTTTTAGCTTTTCTTGCTGATTCTATTAAAGACAGTATCAATGAGTTAAAACAAAAATACTCTAAAGACAGAATTGCTATTATTTTAGGGACCTCAACTTCTGGACTTGATGAAACAGAGAATGAACTCAAAAAGTTCATGCAAACTGGTGTTCCATCACGAGATTTCTACTATAAATCTCAAGAGTTTGGTGATCCTTCAATGTTTTTAGCTGATTATCTAGACATTGATGGTCCTGCCTATACCATTTCTACAGCCTGTTCCTCTAGTGCCAGAGCTTTAATCTGTGGCAAGAGAATGTTAGAAAGTAGTCTTGTTGACGCTGTGATAGCAGGTGGTGCTGATACCTTATGCAAAGTGCCAATTAACGGTTTTAACAGCATGGGAGTTCTCTCTCATGAAAGATGCCTGCCTTTTAATAAAAATCGAGCCGGTATTAACATCGGTGAAGGTGGCGGTTTGATGATCTTATCTAAAGAGAAAGCTTCTCTTGAACTTTTAGGTGTAGGAGAATCATCTGATGCCTATCACGTATCATCACCTGAACCTAGTGGTGCAGGAGCTATAAGCGCTATGAAAATGGCACTAGATGACGCATCACTGACAACTGATGATATTGGTTATGTAAATCTGCACGGTACAGCTACTAAGTTAAATGATGCAATGGAAAGTAAAGCTATGGCATCTTTATTTAAAGGTAAAGTGCCTTGTAGTTCAACCAAATACATGACAGGTCATACACTAGGAGCTGCAGGTATCGTCGAGGCTGCTATTCTATGTTACCTTTTAAAGCATGATCTTGACTTACCTGTTCAGGATTTTTCTCATGATGAAATTGATGATACTTTAGATGAGTGTGGCTTAGTTAAAGAGAAAATGAAAGCTAAAAAGAAAGTTATGATGTCTAACTCTTTTGCCTTTGGTGGTAATAACGCATCAATCATCATTGCTAATGCATAATTAAAATTCAGGTTAAAACATGAATAAATATCTATCACCTCGCGAATACCTTCCCCATGAGCCACCTATGGTTCTAATCGATGAGGTAGTTTACGTTGATGAAAACAAAGCTCTAACCAAGTGCTATGTTAATCATGAAGGAGTACTTTCTCCTTTCTTAAATGAAGATGGTAATTTACCCTCTTTTTTTGCCTTAGAAATTTTTGCTCAAAGCGTGGGTATATGGAATGGCTATAACCAGCATGGTACAGGAAATAAAACCAAGATGGGCATGATCTTAGGTGCTCGAGATCTGAAAGTAAAAGAGCCTTTTTTTAAAACTGGCTATGTACTTAATATCGAAGTTTACAAGAATATGTCAGATGGCACTTTGGCTAATTTTGAAGGCAAAATTTTTGTAAATAAAAAAGTTTCCACTAATGATGAGAACAAAGAACCGTTAGCTTCAGGTAGAGTCAATGTGATCTCCATTTGTGATGAGGATAAACATAAACTCTTCGATCGAGAGTAAAGATTTTTATAAAAAACTTGTATACAACCAATTACATATAAACGAAACAAAAAAAAACTGAGTAAAAAAATATGAGAAGAGTATTAGTTACAGGAGCCGGAACTGGGCTTGGCAAGGCAATTGCAATTGAGCTCGGTAAACAGGGGTATGAAGTGGTCCTGCACTATAGAAATAGTGCTAAAGGAGCTGAAGAAGCACAGCGCATCATTGAAGAGAACGGTGGTAAGGCTAGTACTGTTCAGTTTGATTTAACCAATCGCGAGCAGGTTAAAGAAGTACTTTCAAAAGATATTGAAGAAAACGGCTTTTACTATGGCATTGTATGTAATGCTGGTTTAACTGCAGATGCAGCCTTTCCTATGATGACAGATGAAGATTGGGATGGAGTCATTCACACCAATTTAGATGGCTTTTACAATGTAGTAAAGCCTTGCATCATGCCTTTAATTGCAGCGCATGAAGGTGGCAGAATCATTGCTATTTCATCTGTATCAGGCATTATGGGTAACCGTGGACAGGTAAACTACTCAGCCTCAAAGGCTGGTCTTATTGGTGCTGTCAAAGCCTTAGCTTTAGAGGTAGCAAAGCGCAACATTACAGTTAATGCTATTGCACCTGGTTTAATCGATACTCATATGGCTGAGCTTGATGAGACTGTAAAAAAAGAAATTCTAAAAATGATCCCTTTAAAGAGAATGGGAAAAGCTCAGGATGTAGCTGACCTGACTGCATTTTTAATGTCAGATAAAGCATCCTATATAACACGTCAGGTTATTTCTGTTAACGGAGGTTTACTGTGAGTAGAAGAGTAGCGATCGTAGGTCAGGGGCTAGTTACAGCTTTCGGTGAAACCTGGGAAGAGAACAGAATCAAGATTTTAGAGTGTCAAAATGCAGTAAGACATATGCAGGAGTGGGAGATTGTACAGGGGCTTATCACTAAACTTGCTGCTCCTTGCGACAACTTTGTAGCTCCTGAGCACTATACAAGAAAAAAGACCCGTTCTATGAGCCGTGTATCTATCATGGCCACAAGAGCATCAGAACTTGCTTTAATTAACGCAGGTCTACTAGATGATCCATTTATAAAGTCAGGTCGTGTCGGTGTAGCTTACGGTTCATCATTTGGCAGTACTTATGCTGTAAAAGACTTTGCTACAATGCTAACTGAAAACACCACAGGAGATCTAACAGCAAACTCATATGTAAAGATGATGCCTCAGACTGCTGCTGTAAACATCTCTTTATTCTTTGGCATTACTGGTAGAATTATCCCTACCTCAACAGCCTGTACCTCTGGCTCAATGGCTATTGGATATGCTTATGAAGCTATTAAAAATGGCTATCAGGATGCAATGGTAGCAGGTGGCGCTGAAGAGCTGTCTGTTTGTGATGCTGGTGTCTTTGATACCATGTTCTCAACTTCATCTAAAAACGATACACCAAAACTGACCCCTGCACCTTTTGACAAAGATAGAGACGGTTTAGTCATCGGTGAAGGTGCTGGTACTGTAGTATTAGAAGAATATGAACACGCTAAAGCACGTGGAGCTAATATCTTAGGTGAATTAGTTGGCTTTGCAACAAACTGTGATGCTACCCATATCACCTCTCCAAATCCAAAGACCATTCAAATCTGTATTGAAAGCTCAATTAAAGATGCTGGACTTTCACCTAGCGATATCGGTTACATTTCAGCTCATGGCACCGGTACCGCTCGTGGCGATGTAGCTGAATCTAATGCTACAGCTAATATCTATGGCAACAAGACCCCAATTTCAACTTTAAAGAGTTATTTTGGTCATACCTTAGGCGCATGTGGTGCAGTTGAGGCTATTGCAGCTGTAAACATGATGAACGAAGGCTGGTTTAATCCAAACTTAAACTTACATGAAGTAGATACTCAATGCGGAGATCTTGACTACATCATGAACAAACCTCTGAAAAAAGAAGTTGAGTTCATTCAGTCAAACAATTTTGCTTTTGGTGGCATTAACACCTCTATGGTAATTAAGAGAGTTAAGTAAGTCGTAAGAGATCGAGACATCACCATGATTGGCGTTATAAAAGTAACGCCAATCAACACTTGCTACCTATTTTCTTACTTCATTTAGAGACTTTATCTTTTCGATTTTCTTTTAT
>JBNMJE010000047.1:0-15360 GCA_050873645.1 Succinivibrio sp.
TAATACTAAAGAGCCTGTAAGCAAGTATATTGAGAACATCGCTGTCCCTAACATGATCAAATATGCTAGAAAACCTCACGGCGACAAGGCTGTGAATTGAGATTACACAAAATGAAACTTAGAGCTCTGAACTAGTAGACAATACGTGAAAAACTTGGGATCTATGCTCAAAATAGCGTTAAGACAAGAAAAAAGGCAATAAAAGACAGTAAAGACAATAATCCCTATGCGCAAAATTTTATCTTTGGGGAAATTAAGATGGCTGGGGTACTAGGATTCGAACCTAGGTAATGGCGGAATCAGAATCCGCTGCCGTACCACTTGGCGATACCCCAATAGAAAGGAATTTTGGAAACTCAGATAAAATAAAACCACCTAAAGGTGGTCGTTTGGTAGCTATGACTGGAATCGAACCAGTGACCTCAGCATTATGAGTGCCGCGCTCTAACCAACTGAGCTACATAGCCACTTATCTGATGGCTGGGGTACTAGGATTCGAACCTAGGTAATGGCGGAATCAGAATCCGCTGCCGTACCACTTGGCGATACCCCAACATTTCCGTTATCAAACAAAACTTTTCAAAGTGGCAGGGGTACCTGGACTCGAACCAGGGAAATGGCGGGATCAAAACCCGCTGCCTTACCACTTGGCTATACCCCTAAACAGGTATTTTGTTTGTGTTCGACAACGGAGACACATTATAAGGACAAATAAAAAATTGTCAACAACAAAAATTAACTTTTTTAACGTCAGTCCCTAGAAAAAATGACACTCACTTTTGATGAATGTCATTTTTATCGTTTTCCTTTAAGGAAAACTACCTATGAACTTTTTTCGTTTTAGGTCTTATTCTGACAACCTGTTCATTACCAGCTTTTCAATTGCTAGTATTTCTTTAGAGGATCTTTTAGTTTTTCGTTGTAGTAAGCATCTTCATGCTTCTTTACAATTCTAAAGATACCAAATTCTAATGAGAGTACATAAAAGACATAGAACACTGGATATACGGCTGTATAAAGCAGTGAACTGTCTTGCAGTTTAGCTGAAGCTACTGCTGTTGCCACTAACAAGAGGACATAGCATAAGAATAAAAGCTCAGCTACAAAGATAAAGGTATGGAAGGTGCGCAGACGCTTTTTAGCTCTGCCACGGTTAAAACCAATTAAAACTAAAAGACCTGGCATTGCCCAAACCAAACCTAAAAAGGCACTGAAAAATGATGGTCTTGCTACCATGACAAGCGCAAACACGAATGAGGAGATCAAAGTTACATAGACAATTGATGTATTAAAGTAAAATCTTTCATTCATGCTCAAAGGTGCATTCTTATATGGATCATATAAGGTCTGACCTTCTTTTTCCTGCTCATTTGTCAGTTCTTTTGACTGCTGAAAGTAATCCTGCTCTGTTTTAGGTGTATTTGACATAGTTGCTCCTAATCTAATCTTAGCCATATTGTACTCATTTTTGTAAGATTTCTAAGTCAATTTCACTGTTAAGATGTGATTTCTAAGTTCAAATGGCCGTTTAGTCTTCGTTTTAATCTTAAGCTTTACTTTGTTCTTTATGGTTTCAGCTCTTTTTAAGTGCTCTTTTTTAGTTACTTCAAATATTTTTTCCTCTTTTTAGAGTAAGCTTGCAGGGATGAAATAAGGAATAAACATATGCCATATAATCAAAACAATGTTCTAGCTATCTGTTATGACTTTGACAGAACTCTAACTCCATATGAAATGCAGGCTCAAGGCTATATTCAGCAAATCAATGAGAATGTAGATGAATTCTGGGATCTTGCTACAAGACTTGCTGTTGAAAATGAGATGGATCCAAACCTGTCTTACATGTACCTGATGTTAAACGGTGCTAAAGGTAAGTTTCAGGTTAAAAAAGATAAATTGCATGAGTTCGGTTCTAAGGTTCAGCTCTACAAAGGCGTAGAAACCTGGTTTGACAGAATCAATGCTTATGGCAAAAAATGTGGTATTGAAGTTGAGCACTACATCATATCCTCAGGATTAAAAGAAATGATTGAAGGCACCGCTATTGCCGATAAGTTCAAAGCAATTTATGCCAATGCTTTTTTCTATGACAGAAACGGCACTGCTGTATGGCCTGCTCAAAACATTAACTTCACCAACAAAACTCAGTTTTTGTTTAGAATTTCTAAAGGCACACTAAACGTTAACGACAATGACGTTAACCGTTATTTTCCAAAAGAATCCATAAGAATTCCTTTTGATAACATTGTTTATATTGGTGACAGCCAAACCGATATTCCTTGTATGAAACTTGTAACCTCATTAGGAGGACAAGCTATCGGTGTTTATGATCCAAAATTAAAGAATAAAGAGCGCGTGCACTCTTTAATTCGCGATAAGAGAATTAAGTACTTTGCACCAGCTGACTACTCAAAGAATAAAGAGCTTGAAAAGCTGTTAAAACAAATCATAGACTACTCAAAAGCATCTTTTGCTTTAAAACAAGAATATTATAAGAACCTTGAAGAGTCAGAGCTTTAGTAAAAAAGCCCACAAAATCTTAGGAAAAAACTTATGGCAGCTAAATTCCGTAGTGATATAGACGGACTTAAAGGCATTGCGATCATAGCGGTAGTGCTCTACCACTTTTTTGATCTTTTAAAGTCATTTGAATCATCAACTGTTACCACCTTTGCTGGTGGCTTTTTAGGTGTTGATATCTTTTTAATTATTTCAGGCTTTTTGATCACTTCAGGCATTGTCTATAAATTAGAAAACCAAAGTTTTTCCTTAAACGCTTTTTATAAAAGAAGACTGTTGAGGATCCTTCCTCCCCTCATAGCAGTCTGCGCTTTTTGTCTTGTCGTAGGCTATTTTGTTTTATTTCCATCAGTCTACAAAGAGCTCTCTTTGGAGGTTATCAATACTTTAACCTTCATAGGCAACTATCGTTTTGCTCACTCTGGTGGTTACTTTGCTTTAGATTCTTCTGAAAAGTTACTGCTACATACCTGGTATCTTTGCATTACTATACAGTTCTACCTAATCTACCCTCTTTTAATACTGCTGTTAGTAAAGATCTTTGGCTTAAAGAATCTGCCTAAAACTATGTGTGCAGTTTTAGCTTTAGCTCTTGTAAGCTCTTATGTTTTCTCAAAAGGCGGTCAGGGTTACCTTTTAACTCATACTAGAATTTGGGAAATGTTTTTAGGTGGTGTACTGTTTTTCTACAAAGATACTATTTACAGTTTAGTCTTTGACAAAAGACAGTATCTTAAGTACACAGCTGAAATTATAGGTGTAGCTTTATTTTTATACTCAGTATTCACTACTGCTTTAAGTAACGGAGCTGCCTGGTATATATCTACATCTTTACTTACTGTTATTGGAACCTCTTTAGTTATCCTTGCTCATAATGAGCATTCTCTTTTAGGCTTTAGACCATTAACTTCTATAGGTAAGTATTCATACTCACTTTATCTGTGGCACTGGCCTGTTATCATCTTCTGCTTTGACTTAGGTTATAGCTCAAAATACATTTACCTGATTTCGGTAATTGCCTTAGTTGCTGTCTTTACAGCACTTTCATACCTCTATATTGAAAAAAGACAGGTAAGCAACAGGATATCAGCTTTAATTTATGTTTTAAGTATGATTGCCTCTATCTTTGTATTTTCACAGGATGGTAAAAACCTGCTCTCCCCTTACATTGATCCTTATGGCAAAAAGATGGTGATGTTAGATACCATCAAAGATCTTAACTACAAGCCAAAGATCATGATGACCTTAAATGAGGTACCAGTTTACAAGCTTGGCAATCAGAATGAGAAGGCTCATACCTTTGTAGTAGGAGATTCTCACAGTGAGCATTACAGCTACTATTTAAGAGACATCAATAAAAGACCTTTATATTTCATGTTTATGCATGGAACTATTGGCTATGGACCTAACTTCTCTGGCTATAAGGTAAAAGTAATCTCTACTCATGAAGAAAGAGAAACTTTCTACAGAATTTACAAGTACGTTCTAGATAAGATGCAGGATGGAGATAAAGTTGTAATCGGCAACCGCTGGGATGTTTATTACACCTATTTCATCAGAGAATTCAATTTAAAAGATAATGATGAGAGCTTTAATGCTTTCATTAAAGCTTTAATTGAGGACTTTGATTCTGAAATTCAACATTATCCAAAGCTCAACTTCTACATCATAGGCCAAGGTATCAATACCAGTCAGTCTATCGTAAATTGCTTAAAAGCTAATTTACAGGACAGTGCCTTAAGACACATCTTCAAAACTGACAGATGCAACTTTACTAAAGACTACTTAGGTTACAGAAGAGATCTGATTAACAATGCTATTCGTGAATATGCCAATAGCAAAGACAATGTAACCTTTGTTGACAGAAATGCAGCTCAAGATCTTGGAAATGGTAAGTTTAGAACCAGAACTGATGATGGCAAGGCTCTGTATTATGACAAGACCCATTACACCACACCTGGTGGCAATATGGTAGGACAATACGTCTTCAGTCAGGTCTTTAAGGAAGAGAACTGATAAAAACAAATCTCAAACCAAAAACTAATCTCAAAATAAAAGCTGTCTTGTGACAGCTTTTATTTTGGATGTAAATATGATTGAAGCTTATGGGGCTACTACAAGCGAATTTTGCTTTTTTAGTTTCTTTGCTAAAAAGATTGAGCTTACTATAAGACCTAATTCATAAAGAACTAGCAAAGGTAAAGCTAAAAGCAGCTGCGAGGTTACATCAGGAGGAGTTAATACTGCTGCTAGTGCAAAAGCACCTACAATTACATAACGTCTGCCCCTTTTTAACCTCTCTAACTCTACAACTCCACTTGCAGCTAATAAGAACACTGCAACAGGTGTTTCAAAAGCAAGACCAAAAGCTAAAAACATATGTAAGAGAAAGCTTATGTAAGCTTCAATATCAGGTGCAAAGTTCACTGTCTTTGGAGCAAAAGAAGCGATAAATGGAAAGAGCGCTCTAAAGACTACGAAATAGCAGTACATAGTCCCTGTTGCAAACATTAAAACTGATGACAGGATAAAAGGCAGAGCAGTTCTTTTTTCATGTTTGTACAAAGCTGGAGAGACAAAGCTCCAGATCATATACAAAGTAAAAGGCATAGAGAGTACAAAGGCACAAAAGAGCAGTACCTTTAATGGACCTAATACTGGAGAGACCACTCCTACAGCTAACATTCTTGAGCCTTGAGGCAGTGATGACAGAAGAGGTTTAGTTGCCTCATCAAACAAAAGATTAGTAAAAGGCGCTAAGGCAGCAATACAAACAGCGATACCTAGTAGGCTTAAAAGAATAGTTTTACGCAGTGCAAAAAGGTTTGATACAAAGGGGGAGTGGCAGGATTTGTCATCTTGCTTTGATTTTTTATTCTTCATGGTTTTGCTTACTTATAGGCTCTCGTTTTTGCTTTGCAAAAGCTTGGCTTTAATCTTAATAAGCTCTACTTCTAAAGCTGCAATCCTAAGATTAAGCTCTTTATCTTCAGAGTCAGTCTGAGTTTTTAAATTTGGCTTGAGCTTTTGACTAACTTCTGTAAAGTCATCTTTTTTACCTTCACTTGCAGATACAGACTTATCTATTTGCTGAGTATCTTTGCACATTGCGTTTTTGAGTTCATAAGACATTGAGTTTATTTTCTGCTCCATGTCTTTTGAGCTATTACAAAAAGAGTTCTTTACCGCTTCAAGATCGGTAAGACCAAACTCTTTTTTGCAAGAATCGTAATAGCTTTTTACTTTTCTTGCCTGAATACCAAGTTTGTATGCCATCTCTACTGTTTTCTTTGGTCCTAAGACTAAAAAGCATACAGCAAAGAGCAACAGCAACTGGTCTAATGAAAAACCAAACATTGTCTTATTATTCTTTCTGACCTTCATGCTTTGACACTGTCAAATCTGAATTCTGATTATTCTCTTCTTTAAGTCCTGCTTTAAAACCGCTGATGGCAGTACCTAAATCTTTACCTAGGTTCTTTAACTTACCTGTACCAAAGACTAGAGCAACTACTAACAATAAGATTGCCCAGTGCCAAATTGACATCATGCCCATTTTTTTCTCCTAAAAAATGCCACAGTGTCCTGTGGCAATTAACTATGTTTAATCTGGATTTATGTTCAACCAGAATGTGCGCTTAACCGGAATTTCGTTAAATTCGCTTATCCGAAAATTAACTGTCTTATTAGTTCTAAAACTGAACTCTTAAGACACAACCTTTTTAGCAATAGCCTTTACCGCAAGGTAAGGATCAGCCTCAGACATTGCCTGATAGATATGCATGAAGCTGTACTGAGAAGCGATGTAGTTTCTAAAGATATTAAACTTCTCACCTTCTAGCTCTTTGTCATTCATGCCATAGTCTTTAGCTGCAACTTCTTTTAGTGCAATTACAGACTGCTGAGCAGCAGGAACTGAGAGTACGAAATCGTGATCACCTAAGTGAACTAAATAACCTGCCTGCTTATGAGGTGTTGGTAATCTCTTACCGTCTTTATCTAATAAGCCACGCTCAACAGGATCTACACAAGCTAAGATGGAAGCTGCCTTAATCCAACCTACAACTAACTCCTCATCTTTTGGAGTACCAGGATGATTGTGAGCACAAGCCTGAGCTACAACCTCATCTGCTGGCATTCCTCTGTAGATAGATTCAGCAATTGAAAAGATGTGGTGAGCGCCAGTACCTGCAATGGTGTACTCTTTTAGACATGAACCATCTTTATTCCACTGGAATACCCATGGCTTTGCTAAATCATGTAATAGCTGACCCGCTACAGCCATGTCATAACCATACTCATAATCCATGATATGTGAGTAAGTTCCTAGGATAGACTTTGTGATCTCTACGTTTACAGCTGTATGAGTAGCTAATCCACCAGGATAAGCATGATGACTGCCATAGCCACTACCAGGAGCTGAGAAGAATGGCTGAGGATTGGTGTTTAAATCCTTTAATGGTGGGAACAGATGAGCTTCATCAGTTAAAGCAGGATCGACTAAATTCTCCTGTAGTAGCTTCTGATATACCTTTGATACTGAAGCTTTACCCTGATGCTGTTCCATAAAGGTAGGAACTGTATTCTGATAGAAACTTAAGACCTTTTCTCTTAAAGCAAGATCATGTAATGAATTGATTTCACCTAATAAGTAATCCCAAGCTTTCTGTACAAGTTCTGAGGATTTAGCTACTTCAACAGGATCTTTTGGAAGATTAGATAAAGCTACTGTTTTTACATTAAGCTCAGCAGCATATGTTGGCTTTAAGAAGTTAGCTACACCAACAGCTGCAATAGCAGCAGCTGATACCTTAAAAAAATCGCGTCTTGACAGATCGGGACTTGAATTTGACATTTATTTCTCCATAGCATGTGTTTAACTATGCGAATATTGTCTTGTTAGAAGGTAAAGTCGATTTGTAAGTTTTGTAAATTTATAGGTATAAAAAGATAAGTTTGTGTAAATAATACCTGTTATTCTATTTATTAAGAATTTAATACAAGACATTACTACAACCACCTTATAGTTAATTCTTTGTATTAAAACAGATTTAGCTTTACAACTGTCGAATATTAGTCTTTACATCAATAAGAATTTAATCCAATTTATTTTATTTAGATTATTTTCAACATGTTTCATGATCTGGAACGATAGTTTTCTACAATGCAAATTAAGGAAAGCGACCTATCGCCTCGCTCTAAACAGGCGGTCAGAAAAGATCAACAGAAAGTAATTGAATAGACACTTGAAGTATTAACGACTGAAAATTGGATCATGTCAAAATTAACTCCATTAATCTCTCTTTGCATGCCTAAGAATTTAGGCTCAGAGAAACAAAGATCCACACTTAGAGTCGTTTGGCAAAATTCTAAAATTTTGAATACTTTAAAACTTACGACTCAGTTATAGGTTAGTGATTTTTTTTGAGCTTACAGAGTAGACCTTAGTTTCTGGGCTCTGTTAAGCCATTCATTGCATAAATACTAATTTGGCAGTTGCTTTTTTATTATTGCGTTTTGCCTTTGTAGCTTTTAGCTAAAACTTGCAAATATTGGTACTTTTAAGGATTTTTCTTAGATATTTGTACCTGGATAAGCAAATTTTTAGCTTATTTTGCAAATTTTAGAGGATTTAATCATGGCAAAAATTACCTTAGCCAGAGCTTTTGTTTTACGTGGCTTTTTTAGAAAAACCATCACTGAACTTAACCGAGAAATTAGATCTGAAGACTTAACCTCAGAGATTGATACTACCGAGGAATTTTTCAAAGACGAGAATACAGAAAAGGGAAATGACACAAAACTAGATAAGCTCATCGACCTTTATCTAAAAGCTCAGGGGTATCTTGAACAACTTAACAATGAAATTGATGATGCTAATAACAGAGTTATAGACGGTAAGTCTACAAGACATTACCTGAACCTGATCGAGTGTTTAAAAGAAAGAAGGCGCCTGTACTCTGATTTACAGTCAGATTTAACTGACTTTCAGGAAGTAAAAAAAGAATTTGATGAGCATGAGTTCAATCCTGACACCAAGCAATTAGGTCGTGTGGTTGAAAAACATTACAGGATTAACACTAAGCTTAATTTACCTAAAGAGGTAAAAAATCTTAACAAGCAGATCCGTATTGCCGAAGAGTTAGTCTCTGAAAGAAATGCCACCGTGTTTTTAAGCTCTGATGCTACTTTTTGGAATGAAGCTGTAGATTCAGTAGAAAACGCAGATATCTTATAAGGCTCGATACAGCCACAGTTTAGTGGCTGTATCTTAGATAAAAAAGGAGCTTAACAAAAGATAGAAGGTGAATTACATGAAACTGCGCCTTGTTGACCATTTAAATTACTTTGACAAAAATGGAAAAGTATTCTGTAAGAAAAAAGACAGAGTTGTAACACTCGATGAGACTCAAGCTAGTGACTGCGAGAAGTGTCAATATGTATTCGGCTTTCTACAAGGAGATGGAATAGAGTGTCAGTGGCCTGATGAATTCGAATTTGGCGATATGTACATTAAAAATCCTTACAAAGAATGCAAAAGAGTTTTAGCACTTATAAAACAAGGAAAATTGAAAAAAGGTTAATTTACAAGAAAAAGCAGCAATGAATTAACCAAAAGTTAAATCAGTAAAATTTATTTTCTCAAAAGGGATCTTATATGCTCATTTCAAAAACTTACTCAGAAATTTTCGACCATGATTGTTTACCTTCAATCAAAGTCTTTGCAATTGGAGATGACGCTATTTCAGCAATGAACAGTGAAGCTGACTTGTATGAAGGATGTATAAATTACATAGCATTGAGCATTAACTTAAACGAGTTAACCTCATCAAAAGCTAATATTCAATTGCTCGTACATAACCCTGCAAAAAATGAGCATGCTAAGTTAATACCCAAGATTAAAAATCTTGTCAAAGAAACAGATCTTGTAATTATCATTGCAGATATGCAAAACACTCTTTACAGCAATATTGCTGTTGAAATCGCTAAAGCTTCTATTGCTGAGAATAATCTTACAGTAGGTATTGAAAATAGTGCTGCTCAAGAGCGAAACAGCAATCATAATATTCTAGATTTTGAAAAAGCTCTTGATGCTGTCATTAACGTAAACGACGGCATAATTGATTTAGACAAAAACACTGATGACAAGACATTAGATGACAAGAAAATAGCTTCAGAACTCATAGCAAAAGCTGTTAATACCATTGTCTATCCACTGGTATATATAAGTTTCATAGCTATTGATTATGCTGATCTTAAATCTCTGTTAAATAAGAGTGGTAAAACTGTAGTTGCAACTTTAAAGTCAAAAGACATAAGCAATCTAAAAGGCTTTGTAGAAAAACTCAATTTAAATCCAAGAGGTGCGTTGTTTAACATCTCCACAAACAGTAATTTTTTTACTCCAGATTTTAAGAAGGTTCTCGACGAAATAGAAAGTTGTTTTGATGATGATTGTAAAGAGCGCGTTTGTCTGCACTTGGACGATAGCATCCCTAAGGACACTTTCAATATTAGTATCTTAGTCTGCGGACTTTAATTTTGAAAAAACGAAATTGGATGAGGACAAACTCTTCACAGGAGAATCAATAAATATTTGAAAAATTAGTAATTCTAAGTGTTTACTAAGTTTTAAATCTTAATATTACTCTCGAGGTTGAGATGACGAGGAAGTTAAATTCCACAAGTTTTCTTAACGCAAGCAAGTTTGTTTTGATGTGCATTCATAGTGTTTAGTGTAGCAATACACATATACAGGTTCACACATACCTCATCCAGTCCCAGGCGTCTCCTTTGTCTGGGATTTTTTTTGCGCTTTTCAGCCTGATTTGAACTTCTCGTTTTGCAAAAAATTTCCCTTAAAATTGCACTTTTTATGCGTCACTCAATGTCTAGTTTTAGCCTTTTCTGATATAATTTACATGTTAATTAACCAACGGAGTTTATATGCTACTTGACGAAGTAAAAGCTACTCTAGCCATGGAAAATCTGAGCCTGAATGAAGAGCAGGAAAAGCTGTTAAAGAGCTATGCTGATGGCAAGATCACCTTAAAAGAGTATCAAGAGCTTTTATTAAAACTTACCAAAGAGTATAAGGCAGCTTGAATTTTGGAAGCTTCGTCCTTCGACACAGTTTATTGCTATCCTGGAACAGAAGTTCTAATCAATAATTTTGGAGAACATGATCCTAAGGTGCTCTCTCAATTAGAGAGAATGTGCACTGCGGCAAGGATTGTTGATCTCTTGAAAAAGCCGGTTTCAGGAAACTTCGATCTTACTCACCTAAAAAAGATCCATCACTATATATTTCAGGATATCTATACTTGGGCAGGACAATTTCGCATGGTTAACATCTCCAAAGAGCTGTTATTCTGCGATGCTAACTTTATTGAAAAAGAACTGAACAAGTTATTTTTAAAACTGAAAAGTGAAAACTACTTAAAAGACTGCTCTGAAGATAACATTGCCTCTAAGGCTGCCTATTATCTAGGTGAGATCAATGCCATTCATCCTTTTAGAGAAGGCAATGGCAGAACTCAAAGAGAGTTCATTAGAGAACTTTTGTTACCTACAGGCTTTTATGTAGATTATTCAAGATGCAATGCTAAAATGATGCTTTATGCATCAATCAATGCTTTTGCAGGTGATTACACTTTAATGACTGAACTATTTGACAAGTGCATTGTCAGAAAACCTTTAAATTAGAAAACATGAATATTACAACTACACTTAAAGACAATTTTAAAATGCAGTTAGGCTCCTTCTATGTAGAAGTTTGGGGCTGTCAGATGAACGTTTATGACGGTGGCAGAATTAAAGATCTTTTAACTGCAGCAGGTTTTGCTCAGGTAAATTCTCCTAAAGATGCTGACATCGTAGTTTTAGTTACATGCGCAGTAAGAGCTAAAGCTGAAGATAAAGTTTTCAATCAAATCGCTTCATGGCGCCATACAGGTGACATCAACGATGACACCATTATTGCTTTAGGTGGCTGTGTAGGTTCTGAACTTGCCGAACAAATTCTTGAGTTAGATAAGAGTGTTAACATCATCTTTGGACCAAGAACCATTCACCGTCTGCCTCAGATGATTGGTCAGTTTACAGCAACTGGTAAACCAGTAGTTGATGTTACAGCTGATGCTATTGATAAGTTTGACTACATGCCAGAGTCAGGTCCTGTAGGTCCTAGTGCATTTGTAACCATCATGGAAGGTTGCTCTAACAAGTGCACCTACTGCATCGTACCTTATACTCGAGGTGAAGAGCAGTCTCGTCCTGTTCAGGATATTTTAGATGAATGCGTAAACCACATTTCAAACGGTGTTTTAGAGATCCACCTGTTAGGTCAGAACGTAAACTCATACCATGGTCTAAATCCTGATGGTACTGTCTGCAACTTCTCATCACTTTTATATGAAATTGCAGCAATTCCAGGTGTAGAGAGAATTAGATTTACAACCTCTAATCCTATGGACTTTACAGATGACATCATTAAAGCAGTTCATGATCTTGATGTGATTTCTGATTCTATCCATGTGCCTATTCAGTCAGGTTCTGACAGAATTTTACAGGCTATGCACAGAAGATATACAGCAGAACAGTACATTAACCTTGTAAGAAAACTACGTGAGGCAAGACCTACTGTACATATCTCATCAGACTTTATCGTAGGTTTTCCTGGCGAGACCGATGAAGACTTTGAAGAGACCATGAAAGTTGTAAACGAAGTAAAGTTCGATCAGAGCTTCTCTTTTGTGTACTCAATAAGACCTGGTACCCCTGCTGCTAAACTTGAAGATCCTGTACCAAAAGAGGTAAAGATGCAACGTCTTTACAGATTACAGAACCGCCTAGAAGAGTTAGCTTCAGAATATACTCAGTCTTTCTTAGGTACTACTCAAAGATGTCTTGTAGAAGGCACCTCAAGAAAAGATGAAAGCGAGTTAAAGTCACGTTCATCATCAGGTCGTATCGTAGTCTTCAAAGGTCCTTTATCTTTGGTAGGCAAGATGGTTGATGTAAAGATCACCTCTGTTATTGCCCATACTCTAAAAGGTGAATTAGTTTAAAAAGATCTTGTCATGCTCAAACAGCATAACAATTTTATAAGGCAAATTAAGTAATGAATAACGTTGTTACAGATTTCTCTCTAGAACCAGATAATAAAGACAGAATTGCCTATTTAGTCGGTCCTGAAGATGAGAATCTTAAACAAATTGATAAAAGATTAGGTGTAAAGATCACCTACTCTGGAGCTCATTTCCATATTGAAGGTGCGCCTTCAAAAGTTAAAAAGGCAGAAAAATTAGTTAAAAGCCTTTATGTAGATACAGCTCCTTTAAAAGGTACTAAAAAGCCATCAGAAGTAACACCTGATATGGTTCATTTAGCTATCACCGAGTTTTCTCATGTAGAAAATGATGACCGTGATTATGAACAGGATGAATCAAAGGGATCTATTGATTCTCTGTACCACAAAGCTAATAACTTTAAGACTAAAAGAGGCTTTGTAAAAGCAAGAACCTCCAATCAGTCTGACTACATCACTAAAATCAATTCTCATGATGTTAGCTTTGGTATTGGCCCTGCCGGTACTGGTAAGACCTACCTTGCTGTAGCAGCTGCTGTTGATGCTCTAGAGCGCAACGAAGTTCGCAGAATTATTTTAACTAGACCTGCTGTTGAAGCTGGTGAAAAGTTAGGTTTCCTACCTGGTGATTTATCTCAAAAGGTTGATCCTTACTTAAGACCTCTTTATGACGCGCTCTTTGAGATGCTAGGTTTTGAAAAAGTTGAAAAGTTAATTGAAAGACAGATCATTGAGATTGCTCCTCTAGCTTATATGAGAGGTCGTACCTTAAATGATTCTTTTATTATCTTAGATGAAGCTCAGAACACCACTGTAGAACAGATGAAGATGTTCTTAACCCGTATTGGCTTTAACTCAAGAGCTGTAATTACAGGTGATCCTAGCCAGATTGACTTACCAAGAAACGTACGCTCAGGTCTTAAGCAGGCAATTGAAGTCTTACATGCTTTACCTGAAATTGGCTTTACCTTCTTTGAGTCAACAGATGTGGTTCGTCACCCTGTAGTAGCTGCAATTGTTAATGCTTATGATGCCTATGACAAAGAGCAGGCTAAATTAAAAGAGCAGATGTCTAAAGCAATGGATAAAGAGTTCTCTAACAAGGAGTCTTAGTAATGGAAGTTAATATCGATCTGCAAATTGCTACAGATGAACCTTTAGAATCATACCCAAGTCTTGAAAAAATGACTTTATGGGCAAAGACAGCTCTAATTACCGGTGGTAGAACTAAAGACTCAGAACTTACCATCCGTATGGTAGACAGTGCTGAGATTCATGAGCTTAACAAGACATACAGACATGTAGATAGACCTACTAATATTCTCTCTTTCCCTTTTGAAATGCCAGAAGGCATCGAAGAGTTACCAATTATTGGTGATCTTGTGATCTGCAAAGAAGTGCTCGAGCGCGAATGCAAAGAGCAGAATAAGACTTTAGAAGAGCATTTTTGCCATCTAATCGTACACGGCTGTCTGCATCTGATTGGCTATGATCACATCGAAGAGTGTGATGCAAAGGTGATGGAGCCTTTAGAGATCGAGACCTTAGCTAAATTAGGTTTTAAGAATCCATACGAAATTCAGTAGATCGTGCTACAGAATGTAGCATTTGTGATAAAAACAGTACCTAAAACTATGAGCTTTAGGTAAGATTTAGTACTAACACAGTTTCTAACAAAGATAACTTTAGCTTTACGATAGAACACACAAGCTTTAAGGAACAAACATGAACGACAATCATGATGAAGAGCATGGTTCATTTTTATCAAAATTGTTCTCTAAAAAAGGAGAACCATCAAATCAAAATGAACTTGAGCAGGTAATTCATGAGGCATCTGAGAATGATGTGATTGATGAAGATACTGAGGACATGATCCAGGGTATCTTTGATATCAACCGTCTGCGTGTATCAGATGTCATGATCCCAAGCTCTGAGATTGTTGCTATCAATCTCAATGCAACTTTAGAAGATGCTGCAAAAGTAGTCCTAGAGCATGGTCACTCACGTTACCCTGTTATCAGTGAAGATAAAGATCATGTAGTAGGTATTCTTTTAGCAAAAGATCTTATTCCTTATACAGCAGGTCTTAAAACTCTAACAGGTGGCATCAAATCACTTCTAAGAAATCCTGTGATTGTACCTGAGGCAAAGCATGTTAATGCTATGCTCAGAGAGTTCCAGCAAAACCGTTTCCATATTGCAATTGTTGTAGATGAGTTTGGTGGTGTTTCAGGTTTAGTTACCATTGAGGATATCTTAGAGATCATCGTAGGTGATATCGATGATGAGTATGATACCAAGGTAAATTCAGAGAACATCATCAAGAGCAAAGATGATGGTTCATTTATCATCAATGGTCTTACTCCAATTGAAGAGTTTGATGAGTACTTTAAAACAGATTTATCCTCATTAGCTGATGTTGATACTGTAGCAGGTTTAATCACCCACGTTTGGGGCAAGTTCCCTAAAGTTGGTGAGTGTATTGATATTAAAAACTTCCACTTTAAGGTATTAGAAGCTAATGAAAGAAGAGTTCACCTTTTAGAACTTCATGTATCTGAGAATACAGAGGAAGAGTAAAGGCTCTCTTTGAAATTACAAAGTAATTAAATAAAACTTTCACAGATCGCCGTACTAAGGTGTAGATAAGATCTTCTTAGGGCGACCTCTAGGTCTTTTCGGTTTGTCCACTTTTGGTTTAGGTTTTCTGCCTCTTTTTTTAGGTTCAGGTTTAGGATCAGGAATGGACA
>JBNMJE010000048.1:0-15312 GCA_050873645.1 Succinivibrio sp.
AGCTTTTTAGATGTTCCTGTTGATGAGGCTACATTAACAGGCTTTAACACAGGTAAGGTAATGGCATCTGTACACTTGATTGATGCTAGTTTCAATCTGTGTTTGATTGAAGATACTTAGATATAACAAGCACGTGATTAGAAAGCAGACTGCAAACAAAAACGGCACCAAATTGTGCCGTCTTACATGAATACAAAAAGAAGTACTATTCCTTAATTCTAATGAGCATATTAGACAGAATAGCTACAATACCGCCTGTGGTAATACCTGATGAGAATAGAGTAGAAATCTCCTGAGGGAACTTACTTAAGATCTCAGGTACAAGTTCAACTGATAGACCAAATGAGAAGCTTAGCGCCATCACCAAGATAGCTTTACGGTTCATCTTTTGAGTTGAAATAATTCTGATACCAGCTGCTGCTACTGTTCCGAACATTAACAGGGTAGCACCACCTAAAACAGGATTAGGAATAAGAGCAAAGACCTTACCTACAGCAGGGAACATACCTAGCACAACTAAGAACAGGGCAATAAAGTAACCTACATAGCGTGATGCTACACCTGTTAACTGGATCATTCCGTTATTTTGAGCAAAGATTGAGTTAGGGAAAGAGTTTAAGCAACCTGCTAACATAGAGTTAAAGCCATCAGCTAAGATACCGCCTGATGAGCGTTTCTGGAATTTCTCACCCTCAATAGGTTGACCTGAAATCAAAGAGTTTGCAGTGATATCACCGTATGCCTCAATAGCAGTGATAAGGTAAACCACACCTAAACCGATGATTGCAGCAGGATCAAATACCAAACCATACTTAAATGGTGATGGAATATTAAAGCCACCATAGCTTTGAATTTGACCAAAATCTACTCTGCCTAAGAAGTAAGCTACTACAAAGCCAATGATAAGACCTAAAACGATAGAGCTCATTCTTAAGTATCTGTTTGAGCTTCTGTTAAAGATTAGGATACTGATGATAACAAGGGCAGCTAGACCTAAATTCTCCATAGAACCAAAGGTTCCATCAGCTTTAGCACCAAAGCCACCTCCACAGGAAATCACACCAACTTTAATTAGGCTCAAGCCGATTAAAGTTACAACGATACCTGATACTAATGGGGTGATGATCTTTCTTGTGTAACGTAAGATCCTGCTGATGAACATCTCAACAACAGATCCTGAGATCACAGCACCAAAGATAGCAGCTAAGCCACCGTTTAAACCTGCACCAATAATAGGAGAGATAAAAGAGAAGGAGGTACCCTGAATACAAAGCAGACCGCAACCTATAGGTCCTACACGTTTACACTGAATAAAGGTGGAGATACCTGAGGCCAGTAAAGACATGGAAATCAGATAGCTTGTGGTTTCTAAGTCTAATTTTAAAGCACCAGCAATAATGAGTGGAGGAGTAATAATAGCCACAAAGATTGCTAACAGATGCTGAAAAGCAGCAAACAAAGCCTCTTTTACAGGAGGTCTGTCTTCTAACTTATAGATAAGCTCTGATTTTGTTTCACCAAGAGGAGCTTCTTTTGTATTATCAGACATTTTATTTAATCTCTTTTATCTAATCTAAGTTTAGGAACTTATAAGATTATTCTTTCTCTTTAAAGGTGATCTTGCAGTTATCTAGGCTGTCGATAATAGCTAAAGATTCAACCTGATAGCCACTCTCTCTTAAGAAGTCGCCACCGTGCTGGAATGACTTTTCAACGATAAAGCCCATGCCTGATAATTCAGCACCTGCTTTCTTTACTAAATCGATAATACCTTTTGCAGCATTACCGTTAGCTAGGAAGTCATCAATGAAAAGCACCTTATCACCTTTGCCTAAGAAATCCTTTGAGCAGCAGACAGTGTAAGCTCTGTTCTTAGTAAAAGAGAAAACTTCAGTGGTTAACATGTTGTCCATGGTTGAAGGCTTCTTCTTTTTAGCAAATACAACAGGAACATTTAAAAGAAAACCTACCATGATAGCTGGAGCAATACCTGATGCTTCGATGGTTAAGATCTTATTGATCTCTTTGTTTGCAAATCTGCGTACAAACTCAATTGACATTGATTGAAGCAATGTAGGATCGATCTGATGATTGATAAAACTGTCAACTTTCAGAATACCACCTTCTAAGCATTTGCCGTCCTGTTTAATTCTCTCAACTAGTGGGGCAAAAGGTCTGTAGTGAGTAGCCATCATTTGTACCTCTTAAATGACTTTCTTTAATTCTTAATAAATGAAATAGCGCCGTCTGTCTTTGAAACTAGCTCTGCTTCCATATCGTGTTCATCATGGGAGACGATCTTAGCTTTTACAAGATCGCCGACTTCAACACCTTTGGTGTTTGGAATTGAAATTACTCCATCAATATCAGGTGATTCGTACTTTGAACGACCAACTGCAACGCCATCATCTGAAACGTAGTCAATTAGAACCTGATATTCTTTGCCAACTCTCTTTTCGAGTTTTTCATAAGAGATTTTTGCCTGTGTCTCCATTAGAAGAGCAGCTCTGTGTTCTCTTAATTCCTCATCAACAGGATTTAAGTAATCGTTAGCAGCAGCGCCTTCTACATCTGAGTAAGGGAAACATCCTACTCTATCTAACTTAGCTTCTTTAATGAAATCTAAAAGCTCGTTGAACTGAGCTTCAGTTTCGCCTGGGAAGCCTGCAATGAAGGTTGATCTGATAGCAATATCAGGGCAAACAGCACGCCAGTTTTCAATCAGGCGCAGAGTTTTATCGATATTACCAGGACGCTTCATTGCACGTAAAATGGTCGGATTTACATGCTGGAATGGCACATCCAAATAAGGTAATACCAAGCCTTCAGCCATTAAATCAACTACTCTGTTAGCTTCATCTGATGGGTAGACATAGTGAACTCTAACCCAGCGTTTGAATTGACCTAACTTACGTAAAAGTGATGATAGAGAGGTCTTATTCTTAAGATCCATACCGTAGTCAGAGCTGTCTTGTGCAATAACCAAAAGCTCTTTTACGCCACGACGCACCAAATCCTCAGATTCTTTTAAAATTGAATCAACTTTTCTTGAACGTAGTGGTCCACGTAATGAAGGAATGATACAGAAAGAGCAGTGATGTCTGCATCCTTCAGCAATCTTAAGATAGGCATAATGAGGAGGAGTGAGCAGAATACCTGAAGCACCAACATTCTGGCGATCTGATTCACTAGGTTTACCTACTAATGAAACAATACCGCGAATAACTGTAGCTCTCATACCAGGACCGTAAACAGCTGCAACCTGAGGATACCTGTCCATTACAAGTTTAGCTCTGGCACCTAGACAACCTGTAACAATAACTTTACGTGCATAGTTTAGAGCTTCACCAATAGCCTGCATTGATTCTTCGACTGCAGGGCCGATAAAACCGCAAGTATTAACTACAACTACATCACATTTGCTGTATTCGTTTTCGATTTTGTAGCCCATAGCTACAAGCACAGAGGTTAATCTTTGAGAGTCAACAAGATTTTTGGCACAGCCTAGGGAAACTAGACCAATTTTAGGAGTGTTCTGCTGCATTAAATTCTCTTATAGGTTTAATTCTCGATAGCCAAAAGCCAGGTATAAACCTGGCTTTTGGCAATTAGAAAAGTAATTAGGCCTTGAATGCACCCTGCAGTGGTGGAACAACCTGCTTCTTACGGCTCATTACACCTGGCATCCACATTACGTCAGCTTTCTTAGTACCTAAAGCTTCGATAACCTTGTTCTCATCATCTGAAGCTACTAATAACTCTGAACCTTCTTTCATGATGTCGGTTAGAACTAAGATAGCACTGTGACGGCCTTCAGCCTTAACTGCTTTTAACTCGTCCTGTAAAGCCTTCTTTAACTCAGGGGGTACCATTGATAGAGAGATTAACTCTAACTGACCGATACCGATCTTCTTGCCACCCATATCGAAGTCTTTGAAGTCACGGAAGATTAAATCACGTGGTGATGCATCAAGATTTGACTTAGCCTTGAACATATCCATGCCTAAAGACTCAGTATCAGAAACTGATGCAATCTTTGCTAACTCAGCAGCTGCTTTCTTATCGAACTCAGTGCAGGTTGGGCTCTTGAATAAAACGGTGTCTGATAAGATAGCGCATAACATTGCACCAGCTAAATCAGCAGGAATAGCTACATTGTAGTAATCAGCTACCATCTTAACGATGGTGTTTGCACAGCCGTAAGGCTGGATCCAACACTCTAATGGAGTATCTGAGGTTACGTCACCTAATTTGTGGTGATCAACGATACCTAAAAGCTTAGCCTTTGAGAAATCTTCAGGAGCCTGTGCAAGATCTGAGTAGTCAACTAAGTAAACTTCTTTATCTGCAACTGATGAGATAACCTTAGGAGCCTTTAAATTGAACTTCTTTAAAACGAACTCGGTCTCAGGAGCAGGTTCGCCCTGAGCAGCAGCTTCGGCATCAATACCGCGAGCCTTTAAAACGTGTGCATATGAAAGAGCTGCAACAATTGAGTCTGTATCTGGATTCTTGTGTCCTAGAACTAAAACGCTCATCTGTAATTCCTCAAATTATTTGGTACGAAAAATTTAATCTTAACATTTTACTATTAAAGCGTCTTTTAGTCATCAAACTTTTGATTAAACTTTCATTAAAAGTGACTGCTTTTACGTAAATTGTGAGCACTCTTTTTGAGGTGGTTTGCGCTTTTATTTTATAATGGATTGTTTAGATGAAAATTATGGTGACGGTCTAGGTCAAAAAAAGTTGTTTTTTATGACTTAGACAATTGGTACACAAAAATATTCAGAATCATTTAATAACGCAGGTTTACAAAGTACAAATAAGTTCAATTTGTATACCTTAAATAAAGAAAACACGATAACGAATTTGGATTGAAAATGATTAAAAAATTACTTCTAACAGCAGCTGTTGGTATGGCTTTATGCTCATTGTCAGCATCAGTTCTTGCAAAAGATAACGATGTAGCAACACTACAAAAAAGCTGCAACGAAGGTGATCTTGAGAACTGTTACATTGTAGGTACTCTCTATATGGATGGAGACGGTGTAACAAAAGATGCGTTCTCTGGAGTAAAGCTCGTAGAAAAAGCCTGTGAAGGTGGAGTGGTTGATGCTTGCTCACTTTTAGGTGAAGTTTACCTTACAGGCAAAGGTGTAAAAGCTAATTCCAATCAGGCTAGCTACTATGTAACTAAAGCCTGCGAAGGCGGTGATATGTACGCCTGTGCAGTTTTAGGTTCAATGCATGCTAAAGGTCTTGGTGTAAGACGTGATTTAGATAATGCTGCAACTTACTTTAAGAAGTCTTGTGACGGTGGTGAAGGCTTTGGTTGCCTTTTATTAGGCAAACTTTATGAAGATGGCTTTGGTGTTAACAAAAACTACGCTACAGCAAAATCTCTATTAGAGAAGTCATGCTCTTTAGGTAATGATGAAGGTTGTAAAAACCTGAAACTATTAGAAGAGAAAATGACTCATGACAGTAAATAAGAAACAGTAAGTAAGAAATAGAAGATAATTAAAAGAGACACGATATATGAAAGCCTTTGATAAGAATAGTTTTAAAAATAAGTTTCTGAAAATAACAGTAGCAACACTGCTTGCAAGCTTTTGCTTTTCTCAAGTTGTGATGGCTGAAGACAGTAAAGAGACTAAGTCTTCATTAAACGATGCTATAAAAGCTCACATCGTAAAGTGTTTAGCCAAAGATGCTAAAGAGTGTTCAAAAGCTGCGGTTTTATTTCAAAACGGTATTGGTGTAACTCAAAGTAATGAGCAGGCTTTAGCTTATTTTGATAAAGCCTGTGCTTTAAATTCAGGTACTGATTGTATGAGACTTGCTGACCGCTACGTGGTAGGAGATGGTGTAAAGCAAGACTCAAAGACCGCTTTTTCTTATTATAAAAAAGCTTGCAGTGCCAATGTAGCAGAGGCTTGTCGAAACTTAGGTTTCATGTTTGAACTAGGAGATGGTACAGAGCAGAGTGTTGAGAAAGCAGCTGTTATGTATCAGTATGCATGCAACCTTAAAAATGAAGATGGATGCAAGCAGTTAGAAAGATTAGTTTCAAAAGTTAAGAAAAAGTGATTTTTGCAACTGTAATGAGTACAATATCAGGTTGAATAAAGTATAGCTTTAGTACTTTTACTAAGCTTAAGTGAGTTTTTACTTTCGTTTAATTGTTTTAGTTTAGTTGATGATGTTCTAGATTAGTTGAAGAATAAGTTAACTGACACAGTTGGTATAGCGTAGGTTGTATGTTGTTTAATGTAACTAAATCTGCAGTGTTATTGGCATCGCTGTATTCTGCGATGTCTATGGCAATTACTTTGCCCGCACCTCCTCCAGAATTACCTGACACTCTTACCAAATTCAGAACCTTAGAACAATTAAACGAAGAAAGAACTCAAGACAACAGTGCTTATGTGCCTTTTACTGAGAATGTAGAAATTGAGTCAGCTCCTTTTGTTCCAGGTGATGATTCAGCTGGTATTGTCAGAATATCTTCAATTTACACTCCAGAGGCTACTGTAGGTGTTCCTGATTACGGTGGAGCTATCGTAAGATTCTATGATCTTGAAGGAATACCTTGGAATATCTCATCTGTTCGCTGTGAAAACCAGGGCTTTTCAGCAGAGGTTACTGCATCACCTTCAGAGCTTTTAATTAAGCAAGGATTAGGCGCTGTATCTACCAAAATGGCAGTGTCATTAGAGAATAACGACACTCCATTGGTGTTTACGCTGTCTCCTGTAAAACTAGAGCGTAACGGAACTGCAATTAACACTGTGATTTATGCTGTAAGAATAAAAAGCTATACCAATACACAAGGGTATGTGTTTCCGAATGTACATGAGGTACCAAAGCCAAACCCTCAGGCACAAGTGGCCAAATTTGACGGTATCAATTTAAGTGAAGTTGAAAATAATCTTGTAGAAGCTGTAAGAGCTTTAAAGCAGGATGAATCAAAGTAACAGAATTTCGTCATAGATACGACTTTATATTGAAGTTATTGCTTTATAAAGACAAAAGAAAAGTAAAAAATGTTTAAGTCTTTAATTATCTCTTTATTGATGCTTTTGCCTTTGAGTGTAAATGCAACACAGATGCAATGTCACGGTCAGGCAAAACACTGGAGAGATGTAGCTTACAGCACAGGTCCAATGAGCAAATACAGAGATTTAAGAAAATGTATTGCTTGGACTGCTTATCAGTTTAATCTTCCAGAAGAACTGATGTATGCCATGTTAGATGTCGAACGTGGTCCTATTAACGGTACCTGTAAGACCAACACTAATGGTACCCAAGACTGCGGCCCTGCTCAGATCAACGATGTGCGTTTAAAAGAATTAAGACAGTTTGATCTTTCAAAAAACGATATTAGAAGTAAGCCTTGCCACAATATGTGGGCTATGGGCTATCTTTTAAGACGTGAGATTGAAAAAGCTGATGGTAAGATTTGGCGAGGTGTGGGTAACTACCATTACCACTATTCAGTAAATCCTGAAATCCATAATCGTTATATTAGAAAAGTAAAAGCGTCTTGGCGCAAGTTAAACCGTAAGATTGAGAACTATTGCTCTCAACGCTAAAGGTTTTATAAAGTCTTAAAAGACGTGTAAAGATTATTAGTATTGGAGCTGACCATGGGAAATTTACGCAACATTCTTGTAGTTATTGAAAGAAAGCAGCTGCGTCAGCCTGCGCTTGAAAGAGGTATTGCTTTATACAATTATGCAATGGCTCATAACAAGAAGGAGAACAGACATGATGATGTAAAGATCATTGCTGTTCTGCCAGTTGCTCAGGAACCATGGAACTTAACCAGTTTTTTAGCTGTAGATAAAACTCAGTTTGAAGAAGACTATAAGAAAAAGCAGGAACGCTGGTTAAAAGCTTACTTAGCCATTAACGCTATGGGCGTTAAGATTGAAACTAAAGTTATCTTTTCAAAAGAAGTTGGTAAAGATCTAGTTGAGATTGCCAAGGAGAATTGTTGCGATATCTTAATTAAGACTGCTGAAATTCATGGTCTTTTAGATTCTGTTATTTCAACTCCATTAGATTGGCAGATGTTGCGCCACTCAGCAGTTCCTGTATGTATTGCAAAAGATCATCTGTGGACTCCATCAGGTACTATTGCTGTAGCAGTAGACTTATCAGATCCTGATGATGAGATGTTAAGACTTACCAATTTGCGTTTATTAAGAGAAGCTCAAAGACTGTCTTTGTTTACAGGTTGCAAAATCTCTTTAATTAACGCTATTACTCCTATTATTCCTCCTGTAGCAGTAGATCTTCCGGGGTATACACCTGACAGCGTGTATGATAATGCTCTAAAGGAAGGCTGCAAGAGAGCACTTTCTTTTGCTGCTCGTCATAAGATTTCACCTAATGATTGCCACATTGGTGAAGGCAATCTTGATGATGTGATTTATGATGAGTGCAAGAAACTCAACCCAACTGCTTTATTTATCGGTACATCTGCTCGTAAGGGTATTGCCTCAGCTTTAATTGGCAATATCTGTGAGAGAGTATCTGATAATTTAAGCTGTGATGTGGTTGTAATTACTCCAAAGGCTGTAATTAGAAACGTACCTACAGCTAATCCTTCAAAAAGCTATTAAGAAATAATAACTATGCAAAACGATCAGAATCTGACAGAAAGGGCAGATGCTTACGCACGCAGTGTAAGTCCTTACTTCAATATTGAAGATAAACAGGAAAAATATAAAGCCGACAAACTCTTTAAGAGACTTCGTCGTAAAGTAGGTCATGCGATTGGCGACTACGGCATGATTGAAGAGAATGATAAGATCTTGGTATGTATGTCAGGCGGTAAAGACAGCTACTTTTTACTGGATGTCTTACTTTCATTGAAGAGATCAGCTCCAATTAACTTTACTATCATTCCTGTACATATTGATTCAGGCTTTCCTAATGCACCAGAGTACATGTTAGAAGAGCACTTAAAAAAGGTAGGTCTACCATATTACATGATTCAAAGACCTGTTTATGAATTGTGCAAAGAGAAAGTAGAAGAGGGTAAACCTTACTGCTCTATGTGCTCACGTCTGCGTCGTGGTTTTCTATATTCATTTGCTCGTGAAATTGGTGCTAACAAATTAGCTTTAGGTCATCATAAGGATGACTGTCTGGCTACTTTCTTTTTGAACCTGTTCTACTCAGGTACCATGAAAGCAATGCCTCCAATCTTAAGAAATGATAAGGATGATCTTACTGTAATCAGACCTTTAATTTATTGCAGAGAAAGAGACATCATTTCTATCTCAAAGATTAAAGAGTACCCAATCTTACCTAAAGGTTTATGTGGCTGGGGTGAGGATCAGCAAAGAGCTAACATGAATAAGATGATACGTTCATGGGACAAGCAATTCCCTAAGCGAGCTGATATTGTCTTTAAGGCAATTAAAAACGTCGTACCATCTCATTTATTAGATAAAGAACTCTTTGACTTTTCTAAGATCTCAAACGGTCCTAAGGTCAAATAAAACAAAAATGGAGCCTAGGGCTCCATTTATCTTACATCTTTTCAAATCATGTCTGGACTAATCATGTCCTGCAATCAGTAGCGATAAAATCACACCTACTAATATAAAGAAGAACCTTAAAGATACCTTTTTCTTATTCTCACAATTTCTAAGTCTTGGCAGAAGATCTGATAATGATACATATATGAAGCTTGCTCCTGATAGAGCTAAAGCATAAGGTATCAGTTCTTTTACGGTCGATAAGATAAAGTAACCGATAATACCGCCTGACAGACAGCCAAATAAAGCTACAGCATTGACGATAAAGGCTCTTTTAGTGCTCATACCCAAATCAAGCATGATGGCATAGTCTCCTAACTCATGAGCAATCTCATGAGATAAGACTGCAATGGTTACAGCAAAACCTAAAGCAGGATTGGTAAGATATGCACTTGCGATTACCATACCATCGCAAAAATTATGCAGACCAGATCCAAAGAGAATGCCAAATGAGCCATTAGCCATAGAGTGGCTATGACCACAGCAGTCTACCTTACCTTTATTTCCTGATAAGAAAAACATCTCAAAGAAGGTTAAAAAGAGAATGGCAAATAATATTACCATGCCGATCTTATGAGGATCGCTTTCTTCCATAGCCTCAGGAATAATATGGGTCACAGCAAGCGTGATTAAAAAGCCCACTGCAATTAAAGACAATGGCTTTGAATAACGCCTGATGAGTTTTGGACCAATAATGATGCATAAAAGTGCTGATATTACAGCACTTGCTATACATGACAGAAAAACTAACAGCATTAAGTTATTCTCTTGATTCTAATAAAGCTTTGTAGACATCAAATGCTTCTTTAGTTTCTTTTACATCGTGAACTCTAACCATCTGAGCGCCACGTTCAATACTTAAAAGAGCACCAGCTACAGAGCCTACAATTCTTTCATCAGCTTTTTCAATGTTGCAGGCAGCTTTAATCATAGACTTACGTGATAAAGCTGACAGTACAGGATAGCCTAAATCTACAAAGTGTTGCATATGATCTAAAAGCTGATAATTGTGTTTTGCAGATTTTCCAAAACCAAAGCCTAAATCAAGAATGATGTTCTCTTTTTTAATACCAGCTTTGATTGCATCATCAACTCTGTCTAAAAGGAATTTCTCTACCTCTTTTACAACGTCCTCATAATGAGGATCTACCTGCATGGTCTTAGGATCGCCCTGCATGTGCATTAAGATCACAGGACACTGTAATTTAGCAGCCATCTCTAAAGCACCATCTAATCTTAAAGCTCTGATATCATTCCAGATATGAGCACCTGCTTTTACAGCCTCTTCCATAACTTTTGGCTGTGAAGTGTCAATTGAAATCATGACATCAAGTTCTTTTGAGATCTTTTCAACAGCAGGGATTACTCTTGTTAATTCTTCATCTAAAGGTACTGGGGTAGCACCAGGTCTTGTGGACTCACCACCAATATCAATAATGGTAGCGCCTTCTTTTACCATTTGCTCAGCATGAGCTAGAGCTCTATCAAGAGTGTTCCATCTGCCACCATCTGAGAATGAGTCAGGGGTGACATTTAAAATACCCATGATTTTTGGAGTATCTAAGTTTAAAGTTTTATTGTTAAATGAGATTTGCATTTTTTTTGTCTCCAAAATCAGAATATTAGTTCAAAAAGTAGTTTTGGGATTATAGCATTGAATGTGATGTTAATCACAATGAAAGGCAAATATAAATCGCTTTAAAAAAGCATTCTCACTTATTTGAAAAGCGAAGCTAAATCATTCTGAACTTGCTCACGTTCAGATAAGTTCATTTTTTGCTCTGCTTGAGCATGACTTTGTACAGAGCTTTGATTATTTACAGTTGTATCATTCTGTACAGCAGAGTTTTTTACTTGAGTAGCTTTCTTTACATTAGTAACTCTCAGCCTTAAAAGACGTTGTGCAAAAGCTCTTTCCCAAGCTACCTGATTTCTGCTCTCATGCTTTGAAACCCAATAAGAGGTAAAAGCCTTTAATTCAGCTTCTGTAAAGGTACTTTCAGCAAGTCCACACAGAACACAAGCTTCATGAAATGTAGCTGTAGGTCTCCATGAACTGGTCATATAAAATGGCTTTGAAGGTAACTCTTCTACTTCTTTTATAAATAAAGGCAGTACAAAGGTGTTGCCTTGCCAGGGAGCATCAGGATCTGTCTTTTTAATAAGACCTGTTTTTTCTAATTCGTCTAAAACTAGACAGGCCACGTCAAAATTAGGAGTGGTTGGAAAATAACTGCTATCAGATGACAGGTATGAAGCAATAGATGATAAATCAGTAATGCACTGGTTCTGCTCTGCTTTAGGTCTTAAATAAAGCATGTACAGTGATCTTGCAATATGGCTTAAGTGGCTTTGATTTAGGTATTGAATTTCTAATGCGTTCATACGAAAAATTCTACCATAAGTTCTAATTTTTTGAGTTTGTTTTTGAAAGCTGACTCTTACAAATTGAACTTCAAATTAGAGCTTAATATTTACGATTAATGTTTATTAAAATTACAAATTAATATTTTTATTAATAAAATTTTCTTAATCTAACATTTTGAAAAATACCAAGTATTTATAAAATTGATTTTTAATTTTTTTAATTCATAAAATTCTATGTTAAGATTGTTTTATAAAGGCTTTGAACACATAAATAAGGTATGCCATGAAACAGCCTATTAAAATTAGAAAAATTAAAAAGACTGAAGTCATTACATTAGCTACAGCATGCAAAATGTTAGGAATATCTGAGGCTACAGGTAAAAACTGGCTCAGATTAGGAAAGCTTAACGCTAAAGATTCAGAATCCGGCAAACTCATCTATAAACATGAGGTTGAAAAACTCTTATTGTCATTAAAGAAAGATGACAGTAACGTTTTAAAATCAAGACGTAACAAGACTGCTTTAAAAGGTCGTGAGCTCTATGTAAATTACGTATCTAGAGAATCACCAAATCATGCTGCTGTCGCTTTATTGGTAAGTGGTTTTACAGGTTCTACCACTGCTATTACAGCCTTACTATGTGAATCATTCTTACAGCTTTTAGTTGATGCTAAGAGAATTAAAGCTACTTGTAATAAGCAATTCTTTAAAGCATACCTTGAAGGAACATTAGATGCTGATATCTATGACTGGCTGTTACTTGAGCTTATGGATAAGACCTCAAGAAACACTCTTTTATCAGCTTCAAAGAAACTGCCTTACTTTACCTTACACTTTGTACCATTTGAGGATACTTTAGGTCTTATCTACTTATCCTTAATGGAGTTATCTAAAAGAAGACAGTCAGGTCGCTATTACACACCTCAGTCTTTAACTGATACAGCTGTTGAAACCTTACAGGTAGCAAGGGGACGTGTGTTCTTAGATCCTTGCTGTGGTTCTGGTAACTTCTTACTGCGCTTATTAAGACGTGGAGCTAGAGTTGAGGATTTATATGGCTGTGATTTAGACGGTTTTTCAGTTACTCTAGCCAGAATTAACTTTGTCTTATCAGGTAACTGCTCAGATAAAGATACCTTACAAGAGCATTTATTAAAGTGCGATACCATCACCTGCAGAAGTCTGCCTCAGATTGATGTGGTTTTAGGAAATCCACCTTGGGGCTCATGTGATGATGAAAAGGTGGTATCCCGCTATGCTAGAACTCTAATTTGTGCTGAGAAAAAGCGCCCATGTTTTGCTGATCTTTTCGTTGAGAGATCATTAAACTTATTAAAAGATGGCGGTATTGTTCAGTTTGTTCTGCCTGAGGCTTTATTAAATGTTGCCTCACATGAGACTATCAGATCATTTATCACTGAACATGCTCGTGTACGTTCAGTACGCTATTTAGGCGAAGTTTTCCATGCTGTTCAGTGCCCAAGTGTAATTTTAACCTTAGAGAAGACCTCTTTTAGCAATGCTTCAGGCGATGTGATTGTAAATGTTGGTGACTCAAATTACATTGTGCGTCGCCAAAGAAAAAGCTCTGATTTTAATTTCAAGGTTACAGATCAGGAAGCGTTAGTTTTGGATAAGATGGATGATCTTGAGCATTGTGTAAAGCTAAAAGGTCATGCTAAATTTGCTTTGGGTATTGTGACAGGCTCAAATAACAATTCTATCTTTAAGCAAAAGATAGAAGGTTCTGAAGCGGTTTTAAGAGGTCTTGATATTGAACCATTTAAAATCAATCCACCAGACAGCTTTATTAAGTATGAAGAAGGTGCTTTCCAACAGGTAGCACCAATGGAACTTTACAGAGCTAAAGAGAAGCTAGTTTACAGATTTATTGCAAAGTATCCAATTGTAGCTGTTGATACTCATGGAATGCTTACTCTAAACAGCTGTAACCTGCTCGTCCCTGAATTTGAAGATCTGTCAGCAACTTATTTAGCTGCTGTTTTAAATTCAAGTGCAGTGCGTTTTTACTTTGAAAAGAAGTTCCATACCATTAAAATCTTACGCTCTTTATTAGAAGAAGTACCAGTACCTGTAGCTTCAAAAGAAGATCAGATGTACATAGAGTTTTTAGTAGAAGAGCTAAAAGATGCCGATGAGGCAACTTCAAAAGAGATCATTAAAAAGATTGATAGAAAGATTGCTGAAATCTATGGCTTGGGAAAACGAGCTTTAAAACTAATCAGTCAAGTTTAATTGCAAAACACGGCAATTTAATTTAGAATTTTGAAAAATTTTTAGGAGATCTGAACATGTTTAACATGGGTAATATGATGAAGCAGGCTCAAATGATGCAAGAGCGTCTGCAAAAAGCACAGGAAGAAATCGCTAACTTAGAAGTAGTTGGTGAGTCAGGTGCAGGTATGGTAAAGGTAACCATGACTGGTTCTCATGAAGTTCGCCGTGTTGAAATTGATGACTCAATTTTCAAAGATGATAAAGAGATCTGTGAAGATCTTTTAGCAGCAGCCTACAACGATGCTCATCGTCGTATTGAAGAGCAGTCAAAAGAGAAGATGGCTGCTGTAACCGGCGGTATGCAGTTACCTCCAGGCTTAAAGCTACCATTCTAATCATGTCATCTAGTTCTCTGCTTGATAATCTAATTGAGTCTTTACAGGTCATGCCAGGTGTAGGACCTGTAAGTGCTACTAGAATTGCCTATTACCTTTTAGACAGAAAACGTCAAGAAGGTCTGAATATGGCACAAGTAATCGAGCAGAGTCTTAAGAACATTTCTTTATGTCCTCATTGCAGAAACTATACAGATCAAGAAAACGAGCCTTGTGAACTCTGTAAATCTGATAAACGCAGAAGTTCAGGCAGTATCTGTGTAGTAGAAACTCCTACTGATGTTTCTGCAATCGAATCAAGTTCATCCTATTCAGGAAATTATTTCGTACTTCATGGACACTTAAGTCCATTAGATGGTATTGGTCCTAAAGAATTAGGTCTTGATGTTTTACGTTCTCGATTAGAGTCAGAAGATGTCAAAGAGTTAATTCTTGCGCTAAGTCAAACTGTAGAAGGTGATGTTACAGCATCCTATATTGCAAGTATGGCTAAGAAGTATGGAATTACCGTTTCAAGAATTGCAACCGGTGTGCCTTTAGGCGGAGATTTAGGCTCTGTTGATGGTAATACACTTGCGATGTCATTTAACTACAGAAGAAATATGTAGTTTTATGGCTCTTCGTGGATATTTATGGGTAAATAAATGAAAGTAGAACACGTTAGAGCCTTAATCTAAGCTACTTTCAGCCCTTTACCACCTCGATTAGGAAGTGGAATTATAATTTTAGAACATCCAAGTAAGATCATATCGAG
>JBNMJE010000049.1:0-14793 GCA_050873645.1 Succinivibrio sp.
CGAATTTTTAGAAGGATGAAGCTGCTTTTGACAAGAGTTTTATAGCTTCTTTAGTTTTAGTCTCATTTGGATCTTCATCAAAGACATACAAGCCTACAGGGATCTCTTGGACAAGGGTGGTAATACCCAGTAAGTTTGCTTTCTTATTTGCGCCAAAGCCATTTAGATTTACTGTAGCTAAGAACAAAGCATAGGAGTCCGAGGCTGACTGCAACTTATACCCAAGATTTGACACCACAGCGCCAAATGGAGCGATGCGTCTGTTAACAGAGTTCTCTACTCTGTCTAATGGAGCTGACTTAAATGCTTTTGCAAGATTTACATACACAAATCTGCCTAGCTTAAAGTAGCCATAGTTACCATCTATGCCGATTTGAGTAAAGGCAATGTAGTGACTTAATCTTTTAATATTCCCCTCTTCTAGTGCTTTAGTATCCATGCAAGGAGCTGCAATAAATCCAAAGTTTACAGAA
The DNA here is from genome assembly GCA_050873645.1 of Succinivibrio sp. Taxonomy (GTDB): domain Bacteria; phylum Pseudomonadota; class Gammaproteobacteria; order Enterobacterales; family Succinivibrionaceae; genus Succinivibrio. The sequence continues at coordinate 474 of JBNMJE010000049.1, forward strand.
TTGCCAAAGGCAGCTTTGGTGAATTTATAGTAATTGGTATCCTGATTTAGAACACAGTAGTTCTCTGGAAGGTTGATGTTAAAAGTGTTGTTTAAAAAAGTAGTTTCTACAGCGTCTGCTCTACAACCTAATAACAGCAGAACTGCTCCAATTAACTTTGATGCAAATACCTTTTTCATACTGATTTTATCCTAAGATAGTCTTTTACTTATCAAGTTTGTCTTTTACTTGTAAAGTCTAATCTTTATGGTTGAAGCTTAAGCTTATTTACTTTGATAGAACTTAGCCTTGTAAGATCTTATTGCTGTTTTTAAGCGATTTTAGTTTTTTGCCTTTAAAGACTAGTGATTTTACTTTCTAAGAGCCAATGAAAAAAGCTCTTAAAGCATGTGCTTACAAGAGCTTTTAATGATTAAGTCAAATGACTTAATCATAGGTATTAAATTACTTAGCTAGCTAAATGCTAATTCTCAGAGCAACTAGTTCTTACTTACAGACTTTAAGTTATTAAAGTAAGTTGGGAAAGTCTTATTGATACACTCAGGATCATTGATAACAATGTCTCTGTCAAAAGCTACTAATGACATGCACATTGCCATACGGTGATCATTGTAGGTATCAAAAGTTGGGGTTACATCATTGCGTGTTGAAGCATCGATGCTGATAAAGTCCTCACCAGACTCTACCTTAACACCTAACTTAGACATTTCCTTGACCATAGCTTCAATTCTGTCGGTCTCTTTAACTCTCCAGCTGGCAATATTTCTGATGGTCACAGGGCCATCTGTATAAAGAGCTAAAGGAACTAAAGTCATAGCAGCATCAGGCATTGCGTTCATATCAATATCAATACCATGTAACTTTGACTTTTTAATAATTACAGAGCTTTCAGTTTTCTTGATCTTAGCGCCCATTTTTGCAAGCACATCTAAGAACTTTATGTCACCCTGTACAGAATCCTCAGGTAAACCGTAGAGTTCTAACTCACCACCGATGGCAGCTGCTGCTGCAAAGTAAGTAGCACCGGTTGCATCACCTTCAATTAAGTATGAACCAGGTGAGGTATAACCTGTGCCTTCTACAGTAAACTCTGAATAGCCGTTACGTGATACTACTGCACCGAACTTTTCGATGAGCTTTACAGTAAGATCAACATAAGGTTTTGAAATTAAATCGCCCTTGATTTTAATCTTTAAGCCACCACAGACAGGAGCTGCCATTAAAAGAGCTGTAATAAACTGACTTGAGGTAGAGCCACTTATTGTCACCTCATGAACCTTAGGTACAGCACCTCGAATACGTACTGGTGGGAAACCATCATTGTTAAGGTATTCGATGTTGATACCTAATGAGCGTAAAGCTTCAGTCAATGGACCTATAGGACGCTCCATCATACGAGGTTCACCGGTTAGGGTAAACACACCTGTTGACACTGCTAAAGCTGCGCATAAAGGACGCATGGCAGTACCTGCGTTACCTAAATACAGTTCAACACTGTTCAACCCTTCGTTGAAGACTCCGCCCATACCGGTTACATCAACAGAACTTGCATTAACCTTTAACTTTACCTTTAAAGTCTGTAAAGCCTCAATCATACGTGAGGTATCATCAGACTTTAAGACATTTAATAACTTGGTGTTACCTTTAGCTAAAGCTGAAATTAACAGAGCTCTGTTAGTAAGACTCTTTGAGCCAGGCAAGATCACCTTGCCTTCTACTGACTTTATCTTTTTTAAATTAAGGGCGTTTTTCAATTATTTCATTTCCTTTAAGATCTTATCTAGGGCTGTAAACAGTCTATCATTCTCTGATGGCTTACCAATAGAAATTCTTAGAATATCCTGTAATTTATAACCTAACAGAGGACGCACAATGATGCCTTGATGTAATAGCTTATCAGCTATTGCCTGTGCATCATAGCCCTTAAAATCAACTGCCACGAAGTTAGCCTTTGAAGGGATCATAAATAAGTTATGCTCTTTGCAGAAAGTTGCATATCTTTCACGCTCGTGGGTGTTATTCTCAACAGTCTTCTTTAAGAAGTCAGTATCATCTAAAGCGGCAACAGCTGCTGCAAGTGCTACGATATTAACGTTAAATGGAGCTCTTAAACGATTTAGAATTGAGGTGATCTCTTTGTTAGCTACCATGTAGCCTACACGTAAACCAGCTAAGCCATATGCCTTTGAGAAGGTACGTGATACTACTAAGTTTTCAAACTCGTCAGTCCAGCGAGCTGTATCCTCAAAGCTATCATCACCACTGTTGAACTCGTTATAAGCTTCATCGATTACAACTAAAGTGGTCTTAGGAACCTTTTTAATAAATTCTTTCATAGACTTTGAGCTTATAGCTGTACCGATTGGGTTTGAAGGGTTAGCAAAAGCTACGATACGTGTATCTTTGTCGATAGCTGCTGCAATTGCATCTAAATCTGCATTGTAATCTTTTAAAGGGATAACTTTAGCTTTAGCGCCGTTTACAGTAGTTTCCATTGGATATACTACAAATGAGTACTCAGGGAAAACTACATTTACCTTGTCATTTACAAAAGCTGCAAATAACAGATTGATAAGCTCGTTAGAACCTGCACCTAAAGTGATTTTTTCTGGATCATAACCAAACTTGTCATGTAACTTTTGCTTTAAGTAGTAGCCGTTTGAATCAGGATAAATGTTACCCTGCTCTACACACTTTAAAGCAGCTTCTTTAGCCTTAGGTCCCATACCAAATGGGTTCTCATTTGAAGCTAACTTGATGACATCGTTTAAACCTAACTGGCGCTGCACTTCCTCGATTGGCTTACCAGCCTGATATGGTTTGATTAAAGTAATTCCGCCGTTTGCAAGTTCACTGTAATTTGTCATTTTCATATCCTTAGTTTTCAATATCATCATTGTAGAGGCTTTTATAAAAAAGCTCAAACGTATCTACTTCAAACTTCACTTCTTTTATAAAAAAGCTCACCTAAAAGGTGAGCCTTTTTATATAAAACTGTTTTTAGCTAATCTAATGTTTTAACTAATCTACTGTTTTTCTAATCTGCCGTTATAGCAAACTTAACTAGATCATCTCTTCTAGATTGCGCTGCTCTTCTTTGTGCTTGGCCTTCTGGTCATACATTAAGTTATCAGCAGCTGCAATAAAGTCATCAGGGCTTAAATACTTTTCTGAGTACTGAACATGACCTATAGACAGAGAAATAGTCATAGCATAGTTGCCTGAGTTATTGCACTTATCAAGTTCTTTTTCTAGAGTATTGATATAATCAGAAGCTGTCTCAGAGGTTGATTCTTTTAGCACTACAGTAAACTCGTCACCTGCGTATCTGCAGATAAAGCAGTTCTTTTTAAAGGCTGCTTTTTTAAGACAAGATGCTACTGTAAGTAAGGCTTTATCACCTTGGTTATGACCATAGGTATCATTGATGCCCTTAAAGTCATTGATATCAATAAAGATAAGACCTAAGTTATGATCAAGTTCATCAGACTTTTCAAATAATCTGCCTAAATATCTCATCAGCTCTTTACGGTTATTAAGACCGGTTAGAAAATCTACAGATACAGCTCTGTCCTGAGAGATTAGCTGCATTACAAAGACCATGCAGACTAAAAGACCGAACATACAAGGCAAGGTATAAAACCAGCCTAAAGGGATCATGACAAATGGAGCTGATACAAAGAAAATTCTTAACAGTACTGAAGCTCTTTTAGAAACAATCGAACCTTCACAAAGATCTTTTAAGAATCTGTTAAGCTCGCCTGCTGCTAACAGGAAAAAGAACATCTTTACTACAGGAATAAAGATTAAAAAGAGTCTGTCAGCCTGTGTGATGGTAATTTCATGAGAGTACTCATAGATAATACAGGTAGCTTCATAAACGTAAACAGCTGAGGTTACAAAAAAGAAGCTATAGATAGAGCGTCTTATTTTATTGCTCATGAAATGATTGCCATGAGCATGGATCTTCAAGAGCACAAACAGAATAAATGGTGTTGCAAAAGATACATAGCCCATGATAAAGCCAACTGAGGCAAAGACAGTGTTAAAACCTAACACATGCTCTGTAAAGATAGCTTTTTCTTTAAAGACATCTAACAGTGCAAACAGACCGATTAAAAAAGCCTGAGCCATTAAAAATAAAGATAAGTTAAAAGTGATCTTTGAATTTGAGGAGACCACTAATGACTGATTTTTTAATAGGGTAAAGAGAATAAAGATAGCAGCAACAGAGAAATAGAACATCGAAGTTGCATTGATACTAATAGACTCCATTTACAGCTCCCTGGTTCTTATTCTGCTTATCTAAATACATAAGCTTGTCTGCTTTAGCGATAAGTTCTTTGATGTTCTTAGAATTTGGAGCTACAGGAACATAACCGCAACTTACAGTTAAATCATATTCTTTGTTTGAAAAGATGAGTCTTTCTTCTAATTCGTAGGTAATGTTCTGAATGATCCTTTTAACTTTAGTTTCATCAGAACCGTTTACTACTAAAACGAACTCGTCACCGCCCATTCTGGCAACAAATGAATTAGTCTCACCTGCAATACTCTTTAGAGTCTTACCTACTAAGGCAATAGCCTCATCACCTTCAATATGACCGTAGGTATCATTGATATGCTTGAACTTATCAATATCAATAAAAACGATAAAGGCTGCTCCATGTTCACGTGAGACAAAGACGTTATTGATGTACTTGTTAAAGCTTACTCGATTGTTAACACCTGAGAGCGCATCCTGAGAGATCAGAGTCTTAGAATGAGTCATGATGTTGAACATGAGCAAGGTAGTAATAGATGTTGCAAAATCTACATAACCAAAAATTAACTGCTGTAAGAACAGCACTAAACATAAGATTAGGTAGAAAAAGAAATGCTTTCTTGCAATGTACTTAATATCAAAATCAAGGTTGTAGACATAAGTCTTATAGCATAGCCATGAACCGATTAAGATATAAAAATTGATAATGAAATATAAACTGGTACCGGTGGCAGTTGAGATTAAAGAAACATCAGTTGCACTAAAGGCACTTAAGTTAAAGAAGACCAATAAAGAGGCTTCAAAGATAGCTGGTACTACATAAGCCCAGTCTGATTTTAAATTGTTTCGCTGATATTTTTCTTTTAATTCATTTAAAACCAGATAGAACACGGACACGATTGAGAGCAGTAAGGATAACTGCCACATCAGCGTTAACAGATATGAGTTTAAGAATAGAGAATTACGGTAGCTTGATACAGTTACAGCAATATCGGTAGCCTGTGTAACAAACACAGACAAAATAGAAATGACATGGATATTGGCTAATCTCTTTTCTGTTTTCACTACAGAATAGAGCATTGGTAACAAAATCAGGGAATTAAATATAACTAACCAGATTTTGCCTAAAATAACGTCCAAAACACACCTATTATTGTTGCTGTTGTGATGTTTTACCTAGTTCTTTAATCAAAAAAACTACCCTTTCAAAGGATCCAAACATCCTCTGAATTAAGTAATAGATATCTAGTTCTTTTGCTAAAGATTTATTTATTCTTTTATAAAGTTATTGGGTAAATAACTTTTTTACAGTTTTTATATGCTGTTTTCTATATACAGTTTCTTATATACAGTTTCTTATATTCACTTTTCCTGTAAGAAAAGTTAAATCTGAATAATATATTTGTGGCTAATTTTAAGGCTATTAAGACCTAAATGGCAATTAAAATCGAAAATCAAAGTGATCTTTTTGCGTGATCTGTGATGATACTAGACAAATCTGCCAGTAAAACTAGCAGATTAAATGAGACTATCTGCCAGTTTCCTGGCAGATAAATGTGAAGGACTACTATGCACGAACCTCTTTGCTGTCAGCATCGAAGTCATGATCAAGGCCCTGGATCTGAGGCTTGCCCTCTTTCCAGTATGGAGAGAGTTTACGTAAGGTACTGATAATGCCTGGCAGCACTTCAATAGTCTTATCAATCTCAGCTTCTGTAGTGAATCTTGACAGAGAGAAACGGATGGTACCGTGAGCTGCTGAGAATGGAACATTCATAGCTCTCATTACGTGGCTAGGCTCTAGAGACTCTGATGAGCATGCTGAGCCTGATGAAGCTGCAATACCGTACTCATTTAGCATTAACAGAATAGCCTCACCTTCGACGAACTTGAATGCTACGTTTAATGTGTTATCGGTTCTTCTTGACTCATCACCGGTTACAAAGCAATCTGGAATTGACTTTAAGATACCCTGCTCTAGTTTATCTCTTAGAGCTTTTACTCTTGAAGATACAACAGCTAGGTTCTTCTTAGCTAATTCACAAGCTACGCCTAAACCTACAATATAAGGTACGTTCTCAGTACCTGCTCTTCTGCCGCGCTCTTGGTGACCGCCCTTCATGAATGGGATGAATCTGGTACCACGTCTTACATAAAGCACACCGATGCCCTTTGGAGCATGGATCTTATGACCTGAGAATGAGAGCATATTGATCTTGGTGTCTTTTAAAGAAATAGGTACCTTAGCTACAGCCTGAACCGCATCGGTGTGGAACATTACGCCGTGCTTGTAGGCAATCTCAGCTAACTCAGGTACTGGGTAGATGTTACCGGTCTCATTGTTAGCCCACATTACTGAAGCTAAAGCGGTATTAGGGCTTAATAAGCTTTCAAACTCGTTTAAATCAAGATCACCCTGGTTTGAAACTTTTAAGTACTTAATGGTTGCGCCGTGTGATGATAGGAAATCACAGGTCTGCATGATAGCTGGATGCTCAACTGGGGTTGTAACAATCTCAGTCTTACCCTTTTGTGACCATAGAGCTGACCATAAAGCGGTGTTGTCAGACTCGGTTGCACATGAGGTAAAGATGATCTCATCTGGGTGTTCAGCACCTAAGAAATCTGCTACCTGCTCACGAGCTTTAGCAATTGCCTTTTCAACTGGAACACCATAACCATGCTGTGATGAAGCGTTACCAAAGTAAACGCTAAGATATGGCTGCATTGCCTCTACTACTTGAGGATCAATCTGAGTAGTAGCGTTGTTGTCTAGGTAAATACCACCTAAACCTGCGCCTAAATTCATTGTATCCATTTTTATCTCTATTTAATAAATTCTGTTTACTATTCTGTTTACTCTATAGTCTGCTTTATCTTTACTTTTACAGTGCTTTTGCAGACTAATACTTAATGTATTGCACTGTCTAAAAGACAGTGCTTAAACTAGCTTATCTTTACCACACTATCTTGTAGTTACACTAATCTGACGACCTGTACCATCAGTTAGCTTCTGCTTGATAAAGCCTAAGGTCATGTCTTTCATCATACCTGTAGCTACAGGACCTGATAGTTTAACGATGACATCAGCACCAGAGATTGCATCTAACTCAACAGATGAACCTTCACCTAAACCTTTTGAGATTTCCTCTAAGATCTTCTTAACATCATCATAGATTGGTGATGACTTGGTCTTCTCATCAATTGCTGCGTTTACAGCTGCTGTTGCTGCAGTTGCGCTGGTGGTAGCTGAAGCTGTAGTTGAGCTAATTGAGCTAAAGGCAGATGCTGGAGCTGAAGATGTAGTAATAGTAATTGATGGAATTGGAGTAGGTGCATGACCTGGTCTTGGTACACCACACTTTTCAAGATCAACCCAAACCTCGTCGATGATCTCTTCAATTCTCATCTTACAGCTACAGCAACCACCACCTGCTTTGGTGTAGTTGGTAACTTCTTCAACGGTAGTTAAATGGTTTTCCCAAACAGCCTTTTTAATCTTGTTGATACCAACACCGAAGCAGTGACAGATTAACTCACCGTCATCATGAGAATGCTCATATGACTGACCATGGTAATTGGCAATTGCAGCATCTAAAGCTTCACGGCCCATAACTGAGCAGTGCATCTTCTCAGGAGGTAAACCGCCTAAGTAATCAACAATCTCCTGATTGGTGATCTTTTCAGCTTCTTTTAGAGTTTTACCCTTTAACATCTCGGTTAAAGCTGATGATGAAGCAATCGCACTACCACAACCGTAGGTCTGGAAAGCTGCATCTTCAATAACTTCAGTTGTAGGATCGATTTTTAACATCAAACGCAGAGCGTCACCACAGATGATAGAACCTACATCACCTACGCCATTTGCATCTTCAATAACGCGAGCGTTACGAGGATGAAGGAAATGATCTTTAACTTTATCTGAATAATCCCACATTTTGTGTTCCTTCTAATTGCTAGTGGTACTAATAAAAAAACTTGTTCTAAAAAGCAATTCAATTAACAAAGTAACTAAAGCAACTTTTGATAATTGCATCTGTTGATAATTACATCAATTGATATTAGACCAATCGATAATTACATCAAAAGACCGTTACCTCGTTTAAATGTTCTGTCGTTATAAGCGCCTGTCCTTAAGATTTATCTTTAACATCTTCCTCTTTTTTAAGCTCGCAAGTTTTAAGTTCCATATGAGCTCTTGAGGAGAATTCTTTTTTCAAAACTAACTGTACTTTAGTTCTGCCGTAGTTTTGCTCTAAATTAAGCGCAAAACTGTTTAACTTTTCAATACTGTCAAATGAAGCTATGGCCATATAGGTATAGTCAGCACCTAATCTGTACAAAGAGCTTACACATAAGGTCTTTTTCATATTAGAGACAAACTCAGCTTCCTTTTGAATACCTACGCATACATATAAAACTGCTTCTACAGTAAGCGCAAAGGTACCTGGATTTACAGTTATGGTATAAGCTTCAATTACATGATTGTCTTCTAAACGTCTTAATCTTGCAGCTACAGCAGGTGCGCTCATAGAGACTTTAGCGCCTAGATCTCTTAAAGAGAGGCGTGAGTCGTCACGCAGTGCACAAAGCAGTAATAAATCTGCTGTATCAAGACTAATCATGAATGATCTCCATTACCTTAAAGCCAGTTTCTGCAATCGCATCTTTAATCATGTCATCGGTAACATCAGCTTTAAGAGCTAAAGTAGCTTTTTTCTGTTCTAAAGATACCTGAACTTCACCTTTTTGACAAAGTGGAGTTAAAGCCTTTTGTACGCTCTTGACGCAATGCTGACAGTGCATACCGTCAATCTTAACAGTAACTAGAGAAAGACCTTCTTTTTCAAAACTCTCAAATTGAGAATTCTCAGTCTTTAAAACTCTCATAAAGCTTAATCTTAAAGCATTTAAGACCACACAAACAGAGCTTACGCCCATAAGAGCTGAGCAGAGCATTGGATTTAGCTTTACGCCTAAACTCTCATAGAAAAGACCTGCTGCAACTGGAATGGTCAAAACGTTATAGATTAAAGCCCAGAAAAGATTCTCTTTAATGTTGAGCATAGTCTTAAATGAGATTAAGTAAGCATTAAAGACATCGGTGATCTTTTCATGTAATAAGATGACATCACAGGCTGAGACTGCAATATCTGCTGTACCTTTAAGACCGATACCTACATCAGCCTGAGATAAAGAGATACTGTCATTGACACCGTCACCTGCCATAGCGACCTTACGACCAGTGCTCTGTATATTCTTAATGAAGGTAGCTTTCTGCTCTGGGGTAAGTTCTGAAGCATAGGAGTCAAGTTTAATGCTCTTAGCTACATCGTGTGCAGGACCATCGCTGTCACCTGTCAGCATTAGAGTCTCTTTGCCGTGTGCTCTTAATGCATTTACAAGATCTTTAGCATCTTCTTTTAAGGTATCTTTTACAGTGATATAGGCAATGATGCTCTTATCTTTTACTAAAGTTAAAACTAATGCTCCAGAACGGGCAATGGTTTTCTTTAATTGAGCACCAAAGGCGTCATCTTCAACACCAAGGCTCTTTAGCATTCTGTCATTACCAAAGGAGTAGACGCTGTTCTCAACTGTACCCTTTACGCCCTCGCCTTTTATATAGGTATAATCAGGGATCTCCAATAACTGTGCCTGTTTAAAGCTTGTAGCTACAGAACGAGCAATAGGATGAGAGCTCTTTTTCTCAAGTGAGAGGACAACACTTTTAATAAAGTCATCATCTAAAGACTTATCAATCTTTTCTAAAGCACTTACAGACATCTTGCCGTAAGTTAAAGTACCTGTCTTATCAAAGGCAAAGACTCTTACTCTGCTTAACTCTTCAAGTGCTTCAGGATTTTTAAAGATAATACCTTCTTTTGCAGCGCGCCCTGTACCTGCTACAACTGCTACAGGGGTTGCAAGACCTAAAGCACATGGACATGAGACTACTAAAACACTGATTGCAAACTGCAAAGAGAGTGATAATGATGAATCATGGATAAAGTACCAGGAAACAAAGGTAATTACAGCTAAAGTAAGAATAACTGGTACAAAATATGAAGCTACCACATCAGCAATTCTTGCAACAGGAACTTTTGTTGCTGCTGTTTTTTCTACTAACTTTATGATCTTGCCTAAGGTAGTATCATCACCTGTGGTAGTAACCTCCACCTCAAGATAACCGTCAGTTAATACACTTGATGCCTTTACCACATCGCCTGCTACTTTTTTAATCTCACGGCTCTCACCTGTAAGTGAGCTTTCATCAATAAAACCTTCACCACTTACAACCACACCGTCAACACCTAATCTTTGTCCCTGCTTTACAAGTAAGATTTGACCTTTCTTAACTTCCTGCAACGCTACAGTCTTTTGAGTGCCGTCAGTTTCTTTAATTACAGCAGACTCTGGAATTAAGTTATATAAAGCATTGATAGCATCGGTAGTTTTTACTTTAGCTTTCTTTTCAATATATTTACCGATGGATACAAAGCATAAGATACCGGCAGCGCCTTCAAAATAGACAGCCTTGTCATTCATTAACACTGCGCAGGTATCAGTAAATTCGATAGTTGAAAGTACAAAAACTGAATAGATAAATGAAGCAATAGCACCTAGTGATACTAGAGTATCCATATTAGTAGATAAGTGCTTTAGACCTTTGAAGGCATTTATAAAGTACTTTTTCTCAAGTACCATTACAAAGAAGGTAAGTACACCCTGCACGGCTGCATTGATAAAACCGTTATGAATAATCTCAAAACCTGTCATATGCACCATAAAAATGAGCATGATGATAAAGGTAGCTACAATAGCTAAAATCAGATTGATAAAATCAGGATCTCTGCCCTGACTGTCTTTACCCATAGCTTTAATTGAAGCTACGGTAGAGTCCATAACCTTTGCGCCGTAACCTGCCTCAGTTACAGCTTTAATTACATCCTCGTCTTTTAAGTTATCAGTACAGGTGACAGTCAGAATGTTCTGCATTAAGTTAACATCAGCGTTTTCTACGCCATTTACTTTCATGGCTGCTTTTTGAACTCTAGTAGCACAAGCTGCGCAGGACATTCCCATTACTTGGTATGTTTTAATCATGATAGCTATCCTTATTTAATTCTTTGATATATTACAGCATTAAGAGCTTTTTTAGGTATTCTTGAGAATAATTTTTGTCCAAAATAATAGATTTATTTCTGCTATATAAGATTTGTTTAAAATTAAGTGAAACTCTATAAAAAAACCTAAGATCTCAGCTATTGCAAGATCTTAGGCTCAAGTTCTATTTATCTATGTTTACTTTACGACTACTTAAATCTTAAGGTTCTCATAGCATTCAATACAGCAATAATCAGCACACCTACGTCTCCGAAAATTGCCATCCAGATGTTTGCAAAACCTAAGGCACCAAAAATTAAGATTAAAAGCTTAATACCCATTACCAGATACATATTTGAGATAGCTAAATGACAGGTTCTTCTAGCTAAAGTAATGGTCTTTGGAATGGTATTAAGATCATCATGCATGATAACTACATCAGCAGCTTCTACAGCACAGGCTGAACCAATATCACCCATTGCAATACCCACATCAGCACATGAGAGCACTGGAGCATCGTTTAAACCATCTCCTGTAAAGGCAGCAGGAGCATTCTCCTTTTTGAACTTATTAAAGTTATCTAACTTATCCTGAGGTGTTTGCTCATAGAAAACTTTATCTAATTTAAGTTCATCTGCGATATTTAAAGCTACAGCCTTTCTGTCACCTGTAATCAGGCAAGTCTTAATGCCAAGCTCTGATAAAGAGCTCATCATTGATTTAGCTTCTTTCTTTAACTCATCGAATAACTCGATAATACCTAAAAGCTTGTCATCAGAACTTACATAGATTGCAGTTTTACCGTTCTTGTTGACAGGAACCTCACCTGTTACAAATTCTTTTACTAAGTCAGCTTTTCCTACAGCAATCTTGTGGCCATCTACAATACCGGTAATACCTAAGCCTGCGCGCTCTTCAATGTTAGTTACCTCAACATCAGCTACCTGTAACTCATTAGCATGATTTACAACTGATAAAGCTACAGGGTGAGTTGATTTTTGCTCCAAAGCTTTTGCGTAAGTAAAGATAGTCTTTTCATCAGCATCAGAGAGTTTCTCAACATTTACTACTTTGAACTTACCGTAAGTTAAAGTACCGGTCTTATCAAAGGCAATTGCCTTTAACTTTGATAAGGTCTCTAAATGAATAGTGCCCTTTACAATTACACCAATCTTACTGATAGCGCCCATTCCGCCAAAGAATGACAGTGGTACTGATAGAACCAGAGCACATGGGCAGGATACAACTAAGAATACTAAAGCTCTTTCAATCCAGTCAGAGAAGGTTGCACTTGGAACTACTACTGGTACTAAAGCTAAGATACAAGCTGCAGTTACAACAAGAGGTGTATACCAGACAGCAAAACGTCTGATGAGGTTCTCAGGGCGAGATTTATTAGCTGCTGCATCCTCAATTAAGTTCAACAGACGTGTAATTGAAGAGTTTTTATGTAAGGTATTTACCTTTAAAGTAATAACCTTACCCTGATTGATACAGCCTGATGGAACAGACTCACCTTTTTTGTACAGGCGTGGCTCCGACTCACCTGTCAGTGCTGAAGTATCAATAGCAGCACTGTCTTCAATTAAGGTACCGTCAATAGCTACAGCTTCACCTGCTAAAACTCTAATGATATCACCTATCTTTACCTGTCTTGGTTTAACAATAGTCTCAGTACCGTCAGCGTTAACAAGTCTTACCTTTGATGGCTTTAGTTTTACAAGGTTAGTGATCTCGGTATGAGCTCTGCCTGAAGCATATTCCTCAAAAATCTCACCTATCTTATAAAAGACCATTACAGCTAAAGCTTCTGGCAGATCCTGTAAACCAAAAGCACCGAATGTTGCAATCATCATTAAGAACTGCTCTGACATACGATGCTGCTTAAATAAGGTTTTAAATGCAGCAAAGATAATGTCTGTTGCAATTAAAAGATAAGCAACCACTGCTATAACTACCTGAGCTACAAAAGGAATTGCGGCTAATGAAGAGTATTTTACAAATACAAGGTAGAGCATACAGATAGTAGCAATACCTAAAAATACTTTTTCATATTTCTCATAGAGTTCTTTCATAGAATATTCCTTCTTACTTGAACTTTACCCTTAACGAAACTTTTATCTACTTTCTAATAACAGATTACAGCTTTATATAAATTATTCTATATTTGAACAATTGTGCAACTATTAACTTCTAAAAAAACGCAGTTTCCTGCGTTTTCTTTAGAATTTAATCACGAAGCGAAATGCTAATGCCATCTTCAAAGCCATTAGCAACAGACTGAGCCTGTTCTACAACAGCATCTTCATCAGCATCATCATTTACATCTAATACTAATGAGCCCATTGAGAAGTTTAAATTTGCATCATTAAAAGCATCTTTTAATAAGCCTTCTAATTTAGATGCACAATGTGGACAATCAAGACCAGAAATATCGCAACGTACTTTCATAATATTCTTCCTAAGTAATGAAATACTAAATTAACCTTCTGATTTAATTATACGACAGTTGCGCACATATTCAACTATTATTTTAAATTTCTTATAAAAAAGCTCTCAAGACCTTTACTTTATTGATCTTAAGAGCTTTTAAAAGAAGCTTATGAGTAAAAAACTATAAGTTGTGATCTTGTTACTTTAGATCCATTGCTACTTGATTTTCTTTACAGAGATAAAGCAGCTCTTTCCAGCAAAGGCAATTCCATAGGCATAGATACTTTGAGTCATGCTGTTTTGTAAGAATGGATCTGCATAGTTCTTACTTTCTATTTGAGCTATTGCATTCTTGCTCAAAGGAATTAAATCAGCTCCTACAGGAGCTGTTTTTATCTCGATAATTACTGCTTTTTCAGAGAATTCACTTTTAAAAGTAATATCTGCATAGCCATCACCTGACTCATAGTTTGAGTGGTATTCTGTTAAGAAATCTTTAGAGCAGTTAGTAAAGAC
>JBNMJE010000050.1:0-14789 GCA_050873645.1 Succinivibrio sp.
AGCATTAACCTTACTTGTTATCACCTTATGGTTACTGTCAAAGAATGTAAACTGGTTAGTTGCATTCATTCCTATGGTATTCATGATGGTAATGAGCTTATGGGGCGTTGTTCAGGTTATCGAACAGCAGTGGAACTCTAACGGTGTTCTAGTTGCAATCGGCTTTGTGTTAGTAATCATGGCTTTAATGATGGCTGCATTAGGTTGTGCAATTATTGTTCACCACTTCAAGTTACACTTCCAAAAGCAACAGGCTTAATTGACTGATTACTTAAAAGTTTAGTTTTAATCCTATGTAAGGGCTGTTTTGGGTGATTCTAAAACAGCCTTTTTTTAACCCCAAAATTGGTCAAAATCTGAAAATCCTTAAAGCTATAGGTAAAAGCAAGAACTGGTTATTACCCCCCCCCCACTTCCTTGATCTGTCATAGAAAATCAACAAATCCTCTAAATAAAGACCTCTACCTTAAAGTTAACCGTTAATTTACATGAATTTTATCTAGAAAAATAAAGTTTATTAAACTGCATATTCTGATGGACAATGCGTATTTTTTTTTTATTATCGGCAGTGACGCTAGGCGAAAAATAATATCAAAATAAGATCGCTCCTAAAAAGACTAGGATGAGGTAAAAATCTTTTTTGTGGTAACTAAAAATACATAGTTTTAGCTCCACTTTCATATACACGATCTGCTTTTATTATTTTCGTCTAGCTTGTACTCATTTGAACTATAAATGGACAAAATAATGATAAAACAAACTCGCGGTGCACTAAACTTCTTAATCGCATCTAATAAAGCTATCCTAAAGCATGCTGTAGTAGTTGCTGCTGTTTCAGCATCAGCTTTTGTATCAGCTGCAAACGCTAAGACCTATGATTTGAGTGATGACAATGGTTATTACACACCAGATCAGAAGACTAAGTTTTTCAAAGAAATCGCTGATGATAATGATGGAACTGACACAACTATTACCAAAACTTTAGATCCTAAATATGATGGTACAAGAACAGTTGATTATCTAAAAAATCGTCAAGGCAATATGGTTTTCAAGGATGGTGGAAAACTAAATGTTAATTTAAGCTTAGTATTAGAAGGTGGTACTTTTGATGCTAGCAAGACAAGTATTGTAGCAACCTACATTAACACCAATTCTCATGATGACGAATCTATGCGTGATGTTATCTTCGGTGATTTAAGAATTACATCATTGCTAGCATCTGGAACTGGTTATGTTCGTATTAAGGCTAATAACTTATATTTAGATAAAAACTCAATTACATATGCTTCTTATATAGACACTAATAACTTCTATGTAGGTACAACAGGCGATGGTACAGGTAATCCTGATCAATACGCTTTATCTGTTGTAGAAAATTTAAAAGCAAATAACGCATATTATTCTTCATCATTTGATAATTCTAAAGTTATAGGTATCGTTTCAAAGTTTGACAACAATGAAGTTAATAATTTATCTGTTGGTCCAAACGCTTTTGTAATGACAGGATACTTACCACAAACTACTAACTATTTAGATGGTATTTTAGAGACCATCGATAGAATTGGCTTATCAGAAAAACATACTGATGATGGTAAAGGATACAAAGCAATTCTTTATGTTAATAATGACAAAGGCTTAAAGATCAAAGATGGCGGTGGTATCACTGTTGACGGTAACGTATCAACTCCAAAGGTTGAAGCTAATACTGTAACTTTAGGTGACTACAGTGCAATTGTTCTCTCAAAGCAGTTATCAGAGAATGCTTTAGTATCAGGTAACAACATTCCTGCAATCAGCTTTGCTGATGGCGTATCAGGTATTGTTAAGTATGCAGAGCATTCAAGAATTTTATTAGATTCAACCACCATTAAGGCAGGTTCTTCATATAATATCTTTGGTAAGCACTATGCAGTTCCAACAAATGGTTATAATGGCGCTTTAATTGTTGAGTCTGTAAACGGCAACTTCAAAGCTTACTTACCTCCAGCAGGCTATGGCGTAGGTGGTAACAACTACAACACAGTAGAAGGTGATCCTGGTGATGATGTTGTTTATGTACCAGGTTCTTTACCTAGCGATGCTGGCGTTTCAAAACCTAGTGCTGGTAACAATGGTAATGCTGGTAACGCAGGTACAACCACTCCAAGTAACCCAGATAACGGCAACAAGCCAGGTAACTCAGGCAATACCACCAAGCCAAGCTTACCAGGTCTACCAGGTACAGGTACTATCAATGAGACCTTCACAAGAGGTGATTACACTAACTTAGGTAATACCTTATACGGTCTGTTACACAATACCATCAATAATGATAATGCAAAGGGCACAGGTTCTGAGTTCTTATCTGCAGTAGCAGGTGAAACCTTCACCGGAGGTAAAGAAGCAGAGCAAGCAGCACGTCTAGGTCAGTTAGGTGGTGTATACCAGTCAGCATTTACCGTAAGCAGCATTACCGATGACATCGTATCATCACGTAATGGAGTAGGCAGTTCAACCGGTTCACTGATTGTATCTGACAACCACAATGGCTTTGGTATCTGGTTATCACCAATGGTAAAGGTAGCAAGCTCAGATGGCTTTGATTCAGACGGTTTGTCATACGGTACCAGAGTAAGATTAACTGATTTTGCAATTGGTGCAGATTACACCTTAGATAACGGTTCACGTTTAGGTGCATACTTCCATACCGGTAATGGTAAGAGCACAGGTAAAGGCTTAGCATCACATACAGATGGTGACTTAAAGTACTACGGTGCAGGTTTATATGGTAAGTACAGCTACAATAACTTCTCATTATTAGCAGATGTATCTTATAACAAGATAACCGATGATGTAGATACCGACTTAGGCTTACAGTCATATTCAAGAGCATCAGCAAGTGTTGATACTTATATGGCAAAGGCAGGCTTAACCGGTCAGTACAACTTCAATGTAAACACTGTATCAGTAATTCCACACGCAGGTGTTCGTTACACAACCTTAAAGAGTGATGATTACTCAGTACAGGCAAATGGTCTATACATTGCTAATGTAAAGAGTGACCGCTTGAAGGTTGTATCATTCCCAGTAGGTGTAACTGTAGAGAAGGCATTTAACGTAGGTCAGTCAGACTGGAAGGTAAAACCAGCAGTTGACTTAGGTGTAAACTTCAACACCGGTGACACAGATGCAAGCTACAAGACCACCTTCATTGGTACCAACGAATCATCATTAAGTGCTGAGATTGCAGACAGTGTTGTATATACAGCAGGTGCAGGTCTTAAGTTCTCACAGAAGAATGCTGATATTGAAGCAGGCGTAGTATACGCTGCATCAGAGAACACTAACGATGTAACCTTCCATGTAAATGGTTCATATCAGTTCTAATCTGAGAACAATCTATGTAGCCTAAAATTAAGGCTACATTAAAAAGAGGATCTCTTCTGAGATCCTCTTTTTTAGGCAACAACAGCTTAATCTTTAAGAAAATCTATAAGCACATAAGACCACAACATCCCTTTATAAACTATCAACTAACTTATAACAGATCACCTGAGCTCCTTGTTCATTTCTGAGCTTTTAGTAAAATCAGAATATCAGCCTAGCTTGAAATCAGTTTAAAGCGCATATGCTTGTAACTGACACCTCCCTTACAAATCGCACTACGATTTTTTATAGTACTTGTAAGGCATGTTATAATTACTGAAAACTTAGGATCCTAGCTGTTTTATCCATAAAACAGTACATGCAATATTGCATATTCAATGAACAATCAGACTTGGTTTTTCATTTTTAGCTCAAGTTTTAGTTATCAAGTTTTATAACATTTTTGTTTTTATAACACTTTTTTTATAACAGTTTTAAAGTTATTAGCCATAATCATTAACTTTAAAGTTAAAACAGCATCTTAAAAAGTTTCTCTACACACAGTGGTTCACGGAAAAGTATGGTAAGCAAACATCTTAAAAATCTAAAAAACTTAAAAGTTGAAAATGTTAAAGCTCTTCTAAAAGATTCTTTAATTCGTGAAGAAAATTTTCTTGAGATGAAGGCAAACTGCACTCCAGCTAACGGAGAGGCTATAGATAAAGCTCTGTCTGAGCACTCAAGAAAACCTGTGGTAAAGAACGTAATCAATGCTCAAGCGAAAAATGATTACCTCTTTTATCATTATGCAGCCTTTGTTTTTGGTGGTCATGGTGAATGCGGAGAAAAGTTAAAGAACTACATCAGTCAATTAAGCTTTCATAAGCTGAAATCTTATTTTCATACCAAAAAGTACAAGACTAATGCAGACTTTTTTAATGACTTAGATGATCTTTCTGATATCTCAGACTTTTTGATATCTTTTGCAAATGAAGCTCTATCTCCAATAGTTCATTTAGGTGGTGATGGCGGGCCATCTATTCGTCAACCAATTTATATTCCTTCTTGTATTGCAGGATTTTTAGCAGACGGTATAAAGGCAAGACCTGATGAAGAAGAAGCTGTCTGCGAGCAGTTCTATGATTTTATAGAAAGCAAATTTGCTGACATGGATGATGTCATCTGCTGTGAGAATTTTGATGAGGACTCAAACGATCATATTTTAAAGTTTGAGACTTACAGGCATTTAGCTCCAACCTTTTTCTCAAAGGTTTATCCAAATTATGCATACAAAAAAGAATCATCAGTGATTTTAGGTATGCCAGGTGACGTTGCTTTTAGAATTGGTAAATCCTATTTAAATGGTGATTTTTTACCAATGGACAAGCAAAAGGCAAAAGAGTGGTTCTCATACGGTATGGTTGTAGGTGATCCATACTGTGCTTTAGCATATCTTATGTATTTTGCTGATCTGTCATTAGATGATGAGCTAAAACGTGATCCAAAATTAGCATCAATCTACAGTATCTTATTAAATACATTCTTGATTGCTTACAATGAGCATATTTATCCATTTGGAAATTTTGTAGTTTTTGAAAGCATAACAAACTCAGGATATACAGTTAAAGAAACAGCGTTCTTTAACTTATTATCATTTATCAACAATTTAAGATACGAAGTTTTAGTTGAGGATCTTCCATTTATTCTGCCTTCATCACTTATGACCAATTTCTCTCAGGTACTGATGGAGTTTGCAGATGAATTTGCCTATTGTCCTCGTACCTTGTCAGCAATTGCTGTCTACCTGTCAGCTCAGGCAAACATTGACAGCAGTTCTGAGTATTTAACAGATCTTTTAAAAGAAGCAAAAATTAAGAAAAGATGTAAAGAACCATCTGATAAGCTCTTTGCTTTAGTAGACAGAGGTCTGTCTCAGGAAGATGAAGCTTCATATCTGGCCTATGAGAATTTACATTGCCTGTACAAAGGTCCTTTTGAAAAGATTGATAAAAAGATCTTAGAGAAGATGTCAGAACATGGTAATGGTAAGGCTACCTTTACTTTAGGAAATTTAAGCCTAACCTCAGCTAGCGACAAGAAATCTTTACAGATCTGGAAGAAGGCAGCTGATCAGGGCAATGGTTTTTCAAAGTTAAACCTTGCCATGGGACACTTGATTAAAAAGGAAATTCCAAAGGCTATCTTCTTTGCAAATCAGGCTATAAGACATGGTATTGTCTTTGGTTACTACATCCTTTATAAGGCATATCTTGAGGATAATCCAGCACTTGCCTTTACCTATTTACGTTATGCTAAAGAGTACTTAATTCCTGATGCTGTATCTGAGTATAAGGCTGCTATAAAGAGTGGTGTCTATGAGCCATTGCCTTATATGAAGAAACTTGAAGAGTTAGAGCAGATGGCTGAGAATAACGCTCCTGCTTGTCTTGTCATGTCAGAGATTTATAACTCAGCAATCTTATTACCATACAACATTGAAAGAACCTTCCATTTCCAGCAGTTGGCTATTTCTAATGGTTGTGTATCTTTCTTTAGCTTCTATAAAGAAATCTATGGTCATGCTTTCCCACCTGATATGGAAAAGAGTTCTGTCTTTACCTCATTTAGAAAGAGCATTGACAAGATGCAGTCATTCTTCAGTGGCGCAGCAACTGATGACAGTGCAGAGCATGATGCTGTCTTAAGTAAATTAGAAGAAATCTATGAAGCTTTAGTAAAAGGTACTACAGAACTTGAAAACGACGTTTTATATGAACTGTCAGAGTCCAAGTTCTATAACCACTTTGCTCATAAACTAAAATTACCAAAGACCTTACACAAGCCTGTAGAGTGTTCTATAGATGAGTTTAAGGACAAGTTACTAGAAGGCACTTATAACACTTTAGTAGGTTCTGATTTCTATCAGCACCCAGGTCAGAATGTTATGGCCTATTGCTTAGAAGAACCTTTCTCAAAGTTACCTGATTCACAGAATCTGCTCATAACCAGAGCATTGATGTCTGTAAGATCATTGAATCTTGCCCCAGAGTACAGCAATTATCGTGAGTTTATGAAATTAGCTAAGAACTCTGGTAATACTACTGCTATGATCTTAGGTGATCTTGATTTTTCATCAGTCTGTGATGTAAAAGATGGAGCTTTAGACATAAATAAGTGTGAAAAATCGGCTGATGACAGCGCTGTAATGACTGATGCTGATGTGTTTATTTCAACTGTTGCTCAGTAAGAAAATATATACTGGATTAAATTTAGACAAGAATAAATTTAGACAAGAGTAAACAGACACAAGGCAACGTTTAAAAGACCAGAATGAAAAAAGCTGCCTAAAAGATGGAAATTCACTTTGACAACACTCCTCTTTTTGGCAGTACTAGGAAAAAGTAATAGTAGGTTGTATGCAATACCTTTTAAAAATATCTATAGACAATACCGATGCCTGGCGATTGATTGCTATAGATGGTAAAGCTGATCTTGCACATGTAGCAAAGCTCATTGCTTTGTCCTTTGATTATGCAGACGGAAAAATGCTGTTTAACGTCAAAGGAAAAGATTACAATGCAGGAGTTGCAGGTAACACAGACAGTGTTGAAGCATTAACTCAATTTGATACCTTGTCTGTTGAGTTTGAAGAGGAATTTCTCTTTAAAATAGAGTCTAATCCTCTGCTTACACATACTGTAAGAGTAATGAAAAAGGATGAGCATTTGTTCTGTTTGATGCCATCCTGTTTAGTAGGTTCAGGACTGTTGCCAGAACATGACAATTTAACTAGCCTCAAGATCAGTAATTATCTTGATTCAGATGAGGCACAAAGTCTTGACTTACGTGATGTTACTAATAGATTAAGAGCTTATGGCTCTACTAGAAAAGATGTAAATGAAGCTATGGTACAAGCAGGCGCCACAGCTTTAAATTTCGTACAGAAATAGATTTTTTTATAAATAGAATTTGGTTATAAAAAATGCCACTACACATGATAAACAATGTCTCCGTACCAGAGACCTTCGACCTTCCAAACCGTCCAACTTTAGAAGAGAAAAAAGCAGATGAAGCTTTATTTGATGAAGCTTTAGCTTTAATCAAAGAGAAGAATGCTCTTTTAATTGCTCACTATTACACCTCTCCTACCATGCAGCGTCTTTGTGAGGCAGCAGGTGGCTTTATCGGTGATTCTTTAGAAATGGCACGTCGTGGTCGTGACAGTGACAAACAGTTAATCGCTGTAGCTGGTGTTCGTTTTATGGGAGAGACAGCTAAAATCCTATCTCCTGAAAAAGATATTATCATGCCAAATCTAAGCGCTGAATGCTCATTAGATTTATGCTGCAATGTTGAGGATTTAAAGAGAGCCAAAAAAGAGCATCCAGAAGCTACTGTTGTAGCTTATGCTAATACCTCAGCTGCTGTAAAAGCAGAAGCTGACTGGATTGTAACCTCATCATTAGCTGTAGAACTAGGTAAACACCTAACCAAATTAGGTAAGCCTATCTTATGGGTACCAGACAGACATTTAGGTTCATATATTGCAAATCAGTCTGACTGTGATGTTTACTGCTGGCCTGGTCGTTGTATTGTTCATGATGCTTTTGAAGCAAATGCTTTAGAGTTTGTCCAAAAAGAGCATCCTGAGGCTAAAGTTTTAGTTCACCCAGAAGCTCCAGCAGCAGTTGTTGAAAGAGCAGACTATGTAGGTTCAACCTCACAGATCTTAGCTTATGCAAAATCATCACCATGCAAAGAGTTCATCATTGCAACTGAGAGAAACATCTTCTACAAACTGACCTGTGCATGTCCTGAGAAGACCTTTATTGAAGCGCCAGTTGCAAGCACCAAAGGTCACTGCATCAGTTGCGCTAACTGCCCATGGATGGAGTTAAATTCATTAAAAAGCTTAATTGAAGCTTTAAATCATCCAAAAGAGCACAGCTTGAGTGTTGATGAGGATATCCGTGTTAAAGCTATGAAGCCACTTGAGAAGATGTTGTCTTTCTCTGCTGATTTAAAGGCAGGCAAGATTCAGCTTTAAAAGTTTGGCATTTTTACAGGATGTCTTTTTAATTAAAGGTTAAATACAGGCTCAAAATATTAAAGAATATGAAAGGACTAATTACTTATTATTCAAAAGCTGATGACAAAGGCTCAATCCAGTCAGAGGAGGGTAAGATTTACTCATTCTGTGCTAAAGATTGTGAGGGAGACTTTGTATCAAAGGATATTAAAGAGCCTGTAGAAGCTACCTTTGAGTTATCTCAAAATGAGAATAATGGCAATGGCTACACCATCTCTCATGTGGTAGCTAAAAACATCGATCCTGAGACTAAAGTCTTTTATGATGTGCCATCTCGTGTAGGTATCTCATTTTCAAAGCCTGATGACTATGAGGTAATTGTAGAGTCTCAATACCTAATCACAAGAATCGGCAGAAACTCAAATCTAACCAAAAAAGCTGTAATTGATGAATGTACCCGCATTGGCGGTAATGCGGTTTTAGACTACAAAGAAAAGAAGATCCTAAAAAATTCAATAGGCTTTTCTTACTATGTCTATGAGGGCACAGGTTATCCATCAGTTATCGGTAAAAGAAACGATAATGGTCGCTATTCAAAATCTGATCTTAAAAATCTATTGGATATGACTGCTTCACAAAAGATCTATCAGGGTGAGGTTAATTCAAAGATTGGTTTTAAGATCTTAAAGATAATCGGCGCTATCTTATTTGTGATCTTTACCATAGGCTTTTTCTTATCAAAATAGCCAAAATTCACATCTCTTTTTTCTGTGCAGAACCAATTTTTTCTGAATAAACTAGTTAGTTTGTGCTAACTAATGCGCTATAATTGTGTCCACAAAAGGAGACATTTAATCATGTTAGCAAAGTTAGTTTTATTCGTTCTGTTATGTCTTGCCGTTTATGCTCTATACCGTGGCGGTAAAAAAATTTTTCACATCATAATGAAAGGTGACAGTTGCGGTTGCTCAAAGACTGGAGCATCTGTTTGCCACTGCCATGACAAGAAAAAATGATATTAGCTCATAAAAAGCTAAATTTTTTTGTAGTCAATTTTGCAAGTTTGTGTTATTTTCACTAGACGCCTCATTTTCATTGAGTAGCAATCTTTTGCCTTGAATAAGACAAAATTCAGATTTGCTAAGTTTAAACTTGAAAATGACCCATTCTACCCCCATGTAAACTTATGTCGGTGATACAAAAAGGTTTATAAATGGAAGAGAACGAGAAGTTTAGAGTTGATCCTCTAACTGAAGATACACTCCGGAAGCTTGAAGCTTCAGGTTTAAGAATGACTGTTCAGAGAAGACATATCATTGAGATTTTAACCTCAAGTCAATGTACTTCTCCAAAAGAGTTATGGTATGAGGCAAAGCAGTTTGTCCCTGATTTAGGAATTGCAACTGTATATCGCCTAATCAACAGATTAGAGCAGATTGGTGTAATTTCTAAAGCAA
Organism: Succinivibrio sp.; assembly: GCA_050873645.1. Taxonomy (GTDB): domain Bacteria; phylum Pseudomonadota; class Gammaproteobacteria; order Enterobacterales; family Succinivibrionaceae; genus Succinivibrio. The sequence goes on from JBNMJE010000050.1 coordinate 9,832, forward strand.
GAAATCTTGGAATGCAGAGAGTCGAGCCTAAGTTAGGTACTATTACCGATGATAAGGGCCGTAAGATCTTCAATGCAGGTACAACCGTAGATTTAGCACAACTCATTAAGCAGGGCTTAATTGCTCGTGGTACTATCGGTCCACAAAATGAGCTTGAGTTAACTCTTGTAGGTGACAAGGTTAACGTTACTATTAAGTAAGTTTTAGTAAGTAAGATTTAAGGTAATTTGGCATGGAAAACGTAAAGAGTGCACCAACTGTATTAGATGCTGTTCCAGAAGCTGTACAGAAAAAGCAGGGCGAAATTGCAGAATCAGGTGAAACCTATCTTGAGACTATCTTAGTTATCAAAGAAAGACGTAGCAATGGTCTTGTTCGCGCTGTTGACGTTGCCAATGAACTTAAATTAAGTAAGCCTAGCGTTTCAAGAGGTCTTTCTTTATTAAAGGATAAAGGCTACATCAAAGTAGGTATCGCAGGTGACATCGAGTTCACTCCTGAGGGCAGAAAAGTAGCTGAGGCTGTTTTCAAGCGTCACCAGTACTTAACTGTATTCTTCAAGCATATTGCTAAAGTTCCATCTGATGTAGCTGAATATGATGCTTGCCGTGTTGAGCACGTAATTTCAGAAAAGACCATGAAAGGTATCATCAATTACCTAAAAGAAAATAACATCATCTAGTTATTTCCTCCTTATTCTCTGTCGGTAGCATCAGGCTACCGACAAATATCAATAAACACCTGTCAATAAAACATTCTTCTAATACAAGTTGCAACGGATTTTAGCTGTACTTTAAATTTTAATCAGACTTTTTCTGTCCACTTTATGTCCACAATTTTTTAGCAATTTCAAAAGATGTCTTTTAACACCCTGTCTTATTGGATCTTGTTCTTCTGAAAGCACAATATACCTTCAATTGCCTAATTCTGAGCACAAAAGACACAATATGAATATTATCCTATACAAAGTAAATGTGAAGTACTGCACAAAATTTGTAAAATTTAGCAAATACGCATTAAACCTAAGATACATCTAACAATCTCTTTTAAGATCAAAGTGATAGATAAAGTTGTTTGTCCTATATGCAATCGTTTCGGATATTTTATTCCCTTTAGATACTAGAAAATATGTGATGAAGACACGTTTAAAATGGTCGTTATCTAGTTATATTAGGCTAAGACGCAGAGTCTAAGTTAATCGTATTAAATATAATTAAAATAAATATGGGATGTAATATGCGATTTTTAGATCTTTTCTCTATCAAGCAAAAATTGATAGCGACCTACGTGATGCTGATACTTGCATCAATTGGTTTAGGTTATATCTCTTTATATACAATTTCAGTTAACAAGAATGTGGCTGAATCTGTTCATGAAGTTTTAAACGGACGCTATGTAAGAATTAAGCACACCAGTGAATATATTACTGATCTGCAGATGCTGCTAACTGACATGACCAAAGGCACATCCTCATCTAATGCTGTCCGTGAGAGTAAATCATTAGCTGATAACTTAAAGTATGCAGCAGGTAAATTACAAACCTCTCGTTATCCTGAGGAAATTGGTGCGGTAAAAGATAGCTCAGAGCGGTACCTTGCCCAATATGCATCATTCATTGATATGTACCAGAAGGGTAATCTTGATGATGCAAAGCAGCTCTTGAAAAATGATATGTATGACAATTTCATGGTTGTACATAAGAATTTAGGTATTGTAAATGGCAATCAGGTTAAGTTAACCAACACCACTATCGACAGGATCACCAGTAAGACCCCATTATTTGCTGCAGTGGTGATCATTCTCTTTGAGATTGTATCTGCGGTTATGATCTTAACTCAGATGCCTCGTCTGATTGCAAGCTCAATTCGTTTTGCTATCAAGAATGCTAATGCTTTAGCTCATGGTGAGTTACAAACTGAAATTAGAATCAAACGTCATGACGAGTTCTTACCATTGTTGCTTGCAATGGAGAAGATGAGACAGTCATGGCATGACAACATTCTGTTAATTAAAGAAGTAAGTAATAACATCAGTAACTCAATGAGTACCTTACAGGATTCATCTACCCATATTGATGAAACCGCTCAGGATAACCAAAGTTACTCACAGACTGTGTCAAGATCAGCTGATAACATGGTAGAGAGTGCGGGTGAAATTGCTAAAAGCTGTGCTTCAGCTTCTAAACAGGCAGCTGATACTTCAAAAGATACTCAATTAGGTATTAACAGAGTTAATGAAACCATTGAGAAACTGAATAATCAGGCTAAAAAATCCAAAGAGGATGCTAAGTTAGTTGCTCAATTGTCAGACAGAGCCCAAAAGATTGGTGTGATTGTTAATACCATTGATGATATTGCCTCTCAAACTAACCTTTTAGCTTTAAATGCTGCAATTGAAGCTGCCCGTGCTGGTGTCTACGGTAAAGGCTTTGCTGTGGTAGCAGATGAGGTTAGAGCCTTAGCTTCAAGAACCTCTAAGTCAACTCAGGAAATTACTGAGATGGTAACTTTAGTGCAGTCAGAGGCAGCAAGTGCTAATGACACCATTCAGCAGTCTGTAAAAGTAATGGATGCAATCTCAGCTGAGACAGGTGATCTTAACGAAATTCTAGACAGCGTGATTGGTAAAGTTGAGAACGTTAATAATCAGATTGACGAGATCTCTCACTCAACTGAAGGTCAGATCGCATCAACTGCTGAGATTTCTGACAACATGAAGGAAATTACAGCAGCAACTGAGAACCTCCATGGTGAGTTAAATTTAGTTAATGACAACATTAACAGCACTAATGTTGAAATTGGTCGTCTGTTAGGTGTCGTCTCAAGATTTACTCTATAAAAACATCAAAGCCACATCATTTGATGTGGCTTTTCCTCAGTAATTTAATCAAGCCCTATTGAATTTCAGTCTCAATCTCAATTAGAGCTTAAAGTTACTTCTTATTTTTGTGTTCTAAGAAGTCACCTACAGTCGCATTTAATACCTTTACAAGATCTTTAGGATTTACACCTACAGACAGACCACGTCTGCCACCTGATACTAAGATCTCATCGTACTGCATTGCGCTCTCAGATAGGAGAATTAAGGTTCTGCGCTTCTGTCCAAATGGGCTTACACCACCTATTACATAACCTGTAATTCTGGTAGCATCATTAGGTGTAGCTACATCTAATGACTTTAATTTCATTATTCTTGCAGCGTTCTTTAATGAAATCATGCTGTCAACAGGAGTTACAGCGGTTACAAAGGTCTTATCGTGAACTAAAAGAATAGTTTTAAATACTCTTGGTTCTTCTACACCTAAGGATTGAGCTGCAAACTTACCAAAGTCATGATCTACAGTGCACTCGTATTCGTATTCTTTGAAAGGCACTTTGTTATCTTTTAGAAATTTCTGTGCTGGAGTAATCATATTTTTTCCTAATTCAATGTCATGAACTGCAAATAGGATATATCTTTTTCATCTGATGTTTTACAATTGAAAAAAAATCTTAAGAGCAAGTCCCTAGAACAACAAGCTCTTACCTAAATGAACTTGACTGTTTACTTTTAAGTAAGTTCGTTAGATAAGTAATTTTCAGCAATAAAGTTAAAGCAAGAAAGACTATGGAAACACTTCGTACTATGGCGCCTAAAGAAGGCATTCAACATGGCAGTCAGAAATTTCCTTTAGAGTGCTATCAGAATGAGTATAGTGAAGTCTTTCCTATTCACTATCATCAGCACTGGCATGATGAGGTGGAGATCATTTGTGTAGAAAAAGGTCCATTTACTGTCACCATTCATTCAAAACAGGTAGTATTAGACTCTTCATGTTTTTATATAGTACCAAGTAAAGTTGTGCATGGTCTTATTCAGGGGGCTAAATCATTACAGAGATATCTGGTGTTTAACCCTGCCATGTTGCGTCTTTCGTACTATGACAAGATGATGGGTACTATTATTGATAATCTGTATGACACTAATTTAAACATTCTGCCAGTGCGCAACAATGACACTGATGACTATAAAGAATGTAAAGAGTGCTTTGACTACATCTATAAGAACTTTAAAGAGAATGACGATTCTGTAAGACTTTTAATTAAAGCAAAACTCACTATCCTTTTAACTAATCTATACAGACAGGGAATTTTCAATCAGGTAGAGATCTCTACCTCTTTTGAAAAAGAGCGTACCCAAAAATTAAAAGATCTGATTATCTGGATACAGGATCACCACTCAGGACCTCTATCTATTGAAGATGCTGCAGCTAAGATGGACTTTTCTCAGGAATACTTTTGTAGGTTCTTTAAAAAGGCAACCGGCATGAGTTTTACAGAATATGTAAATGACTACAGATTAGAGCAGGCCTCAGGTGATATACAGAGGGGAGAGAAATCGATCTCTGATATTGCAGCCGATCATGGCTTTGATAATGATTCATATTTCTTCAGGCTCTTTAAAAAGAAATATGGAACTACACCATTAAAGTACCGTAAAGAAAAATCTAAATAGTAGCAATCATACGTACAGAGCCTTCATACTTTAAGTGCTCTATATTAGAGTGACTGTATAGAGGGTGACTGTATAGAGTCAATGCATCTATACACTCCTTTAGCATTAGACTGAATTAGCCACTTATTTCATAGCTTTATCCCAATCTTTCATTTCTATATGGTGACAAGGAGCATGTCAACATCTTTTTGAATTATTTTTGTCGCCATATTATTTCTGACATTTTTTTTGCTAACTTCTTTATTATAAAGGAATTACACCATTTCTTATCAGGTTATTTTGGGTAAAAAATAATTAGTGGAACCTAATCCACATTTATTTTTAGTTCAGCTAAAAAGAAAGTCCTAACCTATAGAGTATTCCTTCAATTAAAGCCATACAGTATCAAATCTCAGGTTGACCATTCTTGGTTTAAAGTTTCTATGATCATGAGTCAGTCTCTGCTGCAATTTCTACATGTTAGA
>JBNMJE010000051.1:0-14596 GCA_050873645.1 Succinivibrio sp.
ACCAAACAGACCGATATAAGGGCTGATAGAACCTACGGTGGCTAAGGTTGCCAAGTGTGACTCAAGGTTTTCTAATTCTCTTGACTCAGATACTTTCATCTGACGGTAAGTACCATCCATCACAACTTCCTGATCAGCAGGACCTGAGTTAATCAATCTTACGAACTCTTTAAAACCTGCTGTATAAATCACCTCAAGTCCGATTAGTTCGTTTGAGCGTTTTACACAGTCCTGATAAAGATTGTTTAAATCAATTCCTGACCAAAACTTCTCTTCAAATTCATCTGCCTTAACTCTAGCATTCTTATAAGCGCTAGATCTTGAAACAATAATTGTCCATGAAGCCACTGATAATGACAGTAGGAATAGCATTACCACCTGTACTAGAGTACTTGCATTTAATATTAGGTTGGTAATAGACAACTGGCCTGAAGTATCCATTTAGAACTTAACCTCTAAGTTTGTTACATCCTCTGGTATAAATTGCTTGATATAAGCTAAAGCCTCACGACTCATTGGAGTAGGCTTCATCTTGTTCATATCTAAAAATGCGATCGAGCATTCAAATTCAAACAATAATTCTGAGTGTTGATTATAAACTTGTTGAAAAATTTTTAAACTTGCAAATCGAGCTTTTGTTGGAATACAGGTAACTGTAAGCAAATCATCTAGCTTTGCAGAGCTAATATAATTGCCTTTGATATTTTTTATTACAAAGCCTAGCTTTTGCTCCAACATAGAGCTTTGACTCAAGCCCATACCACGAAGCCACTCAGTTCTGGCTCTTTCGCAGAATTTTAAGTAGTTTGCATAATAGACAATTCCACCTGCATCAGTATCTTCATAATAAACGCGAGACTGATTGGTAAAAACTTTAGCTGTCATTATGAGTTTTCCTTTTCAATCTTTAAACCAAATTTCTTATAGGCCTTATCAGTTGCAATACGACCTGTTCTTGAACGCTGTACGAAGCCCTGCTGAATAATATAAGGCTCTACCACATTCTCTAAAGTATCTCTGTCATGACCTAATGATGCTGCTAAACTTTCAATACCTACAGGTCCTCCAGCAAAATCATAGATAATGCTGCGTAGATACTGCCTGTCAAAATCATCAAAACCGTCTTCATCAATTCTTAACATCGTAAGAGCTGACTTTGCGATATCCAGTGTAATTCTGCCATTACCTTTTACCTGAGCATAATCTCTTACACGACGCAGCAGACGGTTGGCAATACGAGGTGTACCGCGTGATCTTTTTGCTATCTCATGAGCTCCTTCTTTATCAATTAAAACTTTTAATTTTGAAGCTGAACAATTGATAATGATTTCAAGCTCTTCTGGGGTATAGAACTTTAACTGTAGGATAATGCCAAATCTTGCACGCAGTGGTGATGTTAAAGTACCGGCTCTTGTGGTTGCACCAACCAGAGTAAATGGATTTAGAGTGATCTTAATTGAACGGGCTGAAGGACCTTCACCAGTCATAATATCCACCATGTAATCTTCCATAGCAGGATATAAGAACTCCTCGATTACAGGTGACAGTCTGTGGATCTCATCAATAAAGATAACGTTTCTAGGTTGCAGATTGGTAAGCAGTGCTGCAGCATCACCTTTCTTTTCAAGTGCTGGACCTGAGGTCTGTGAGATACCTACAGACAGTTCATTTGCAATAATGTTAGATAAGGTTGTCTTACCAAGACCAGGAGGTCCGAATATCAAAACATGATCTAAGGCTTCACCACGCTGTTTGGCAGCTTTTAGAGCAATACCCAACTGCTCTTTTACCTCAGTCTGACCTATATAGTCATCAAGAGTCTGAGGTCTTAAAGCTCTATCTTCTGAGGCTTTAGTATTTTCTAAAATTTCCTCTTCAGGAGTTTTTTCAGGTCTTATATCTGAACTTACTTCTAAAGAGTCTGCAAAAATACCTAAATCTTTATCTGATGGCATAAATTAAGCGCGTCCTTTGGTAATTAAAGCTAAAGCTGCAACAATGATTTCCTGAGTGGTCATATCGTGATTTTGTGCTAACACAGCTTTTACACACTTAATAGCATCACTTTCTTTATAACCTAAGGCTGTCATAGCAGCTATTGCATCATTAAAGTTCTCATTAGCCTGAGTTGCAGCACTTGCATTAGAACCAAAAGCCACATTTTCAGCTACAGAGAAGTTCTTTAATCTATCCTTTAACTCAACTACCATTCTTTGAGCAGTCTTTTTGCCCACGCCAGGGATCTGCTCTAAAGCTTTAGACTGTTCACCTAAAACAGTTTCAACAAATGAATCTACATCAAATGTAGATAACACAGCTAAAGCCATTTTAGGACCAACACCGTTAACCTTGATTAAGGTTCTAAAAAGCTCTCTTTGCTCAACTGAGCTGAAGCCATATAGCATCTGAGCATCTTCTCTTACAACATGTTGGATATATACAAAGGTATTCTCGCCTACCTTTAAATTACCTAGACAGGTAACCGGCATATCTACTTCATAGCCAACTCCACCTACTTCAATAAGTGCAGTTACACCATCTATTCTTAAAACTTTTCCTTGTAAACTTCCAATCATTAAAGATTACCTATTGTGTTGACAGCTGCTATCAAAGATAAGCATAGCTTATCTTTATTATTTTTCTCTTTGGAATCTGCCATGAACTGAGCCTTGTGTTGCCACACCAGCGCCCATAGCTTTTGTAACTTTACTTGTAAAGCAGTGACAGAGAGCACAAGCCAAGCCGTCAGCAGCATCAGCTTGTGGATTACCGTTTAATCTTAAGATCTTTTTGACCATGAACTGGACTTGTTCTTTGTCAGCCCAACCATACCCAACTACAGACTGTTTTATTTGCATTGGAGTATACTCAAATACACTTAGACCTTGATTAGCACCTGCTACAATCGCACTCGCTCTGGCCTCTGACAGTTTTACGGTTGACTGAACATTTTTAGATAAGAAGGTTTCTTCAACAGCCATTGCATCAGGTTTGAACTGTTCAATTAAAGCTGTGACACCGTCATAGATGATCTTAAGTTTTGAAGCTAAGTCTCCATCTCCTGTTTTAATACAACCTGATCCTATATACATGGGATCATTGCCATTCATTCTGACAATCCCGTAGCCTGTAAATCTTGAGCCAGGATCGATACCTATGATAATTTCTGACATCTATCTTATCTTTTGTAAAAGGACTTTTGAGGTTGTACTCTCATTAACTTTAATGCTGAATTTACAGGTAAAACACCTGTAAATTAAACCATTTGTTAAAATGTTAATGTTTAATCTAATATCTGTAAATTATACCTTATGAATTTAAAAATTGCTTTTTATACTTACAGAAAATAAAAAAGCAGAACCTGAAAAGATCCTGCTTGAACAATGAAAATATGAGATTTCAAATGGAGCAGATTGCTCTGCGCCTACATAAGTGAACTATATTAGAACCAAGCTGTAGCCTGAACACCAAATACAGTTACATTATTTCTGTTTCTACCAGTTGTAACATTCTCTAAAGAACCATCAGCCTTTGTTACTACGTGGCTGTAATCTTTCTTAAATGCAGCAAACTCTTCAGCATTGTGACCTGCATGCTTGTATGTTACAAAGAAACGAATTTCAGGTGTAGCATAGAAAGCTGATGCATTTGGAGTTACACAGTAAGCTAAAGTAGCCTTCTGTTGCTGTGCATTGGTGTCATCTTTAGAATCTAAGTAAGTATTAGACTGGGTAATCATACCTAACTCTAAATCTAACTTGGTCATCTTAGTTAACTGTAACTCAGGACGTACGATCAACTGGAAAGCCTTTGACTTATCTAAAGAGGTAAGCTGCTTATCATAACCGCCGTTAATGGTACCTCTTACGTGGTAGTACATTCTGAAGCTGTCAGTAAAGTTTACAGTACCTTTATCTAAGATTTCCCAAGTATAGGTGCTGCTTGTTGCATTATCCTGTAACCAAGTACCATCACCAAAGCCTGAGAATGCAGTAGAACCAGTGATATATCTTACATAGGTCTCATTCCAACCGCCTAATAAAGCTTCACCAAAGCCTAAGGTAAAGATGTGACCGTTTGAAATATCATGAGCTAACTTGTAGTTCCATGAAGAATACTCTGATGAGTAGCGCTGAGGAACAATAACGGTGTAACCGAAATCTAAATTTGTACCGTCAACTGGAGCAAAGTTGTAGTCAATATCAAAGATATTTGTTGAAATATCTGATGGAGAAATTGCACTGCTTACATCAACTTTCTTGTATTTCTTACCATCAACCTTAACATCGTAGTCTTTGTCACCAGTAACTTCTTTGTACTCTGTATACTTAAACTTTGCATCGTTGTCTAAGGTTGAATCAAAGGTAGCTGAACTGTCACGACGAGTCCAGTTAGCTCTTAATTTACCAGAACCTAATGATAAATTTTCAATACCAACACCATTACCTGATACGTTTCTCCAGAACTGATCGGTAATAAATGAGTCAGAACGAACGTACTTCTTACCTACCCATAGTACTGCACCTGGATCGAAATCAAATAAACCAGATACTCTCATATAAGCCTGTGTATTAGCAAAGGTTAAATCACCGTTGGTATCCTGCCATGCGCCTTGTTTTCTTGACTGCATTGCAAAAGAAGTTCTGAAATCCCAAACTGTATTATCGATTTCAGCAAGTGTTACACCTGGAGCTAATTCGATGTATAAATCGTTCTCATTACCTAAACGACCTACATCATTTGGATTTGAATCAAAGTGTTTTGAGAATACTGCAGCACGGAAGCATGAAGCATCACCTTTTAATGCAGTATCAGCATTGATTGTTGCATTGGCTGCAGGAGCCATAAATGTAGCTGCAACGACAGCAGCTGCCAGAAGATTAACTTTTTTCATTTTTTACATCCCATAATAAAGCTCCTAAAGCGTGGAGCTTTAGTAATTGAGGGGGTGATAAAATGAAGATAACGGAATGAAGAAAAAGAGGTGGTGGTGTGTTTTTTGGGGGTGGTAAAAAGGAAAGAGAAAGAGGAACTTTTCCGCTGCCGCTTTGCTCCAAGGTCGCGCCTCAAGCCCGGGATAAAGTGCAGCCAAAGCTCTCCAAACCGCCCTCAGGTCAAGGTCTGTCGCCCCTCTTCCCCAGCCTCTCTCTCCACAGGCAACCTCCACCCCCACCTACCACCATACCGAAGTAAACAAAAAGAGGTATATTGAAGACATATAAAAAACTGTTACGGACTTCTCACTTTACTTCGGTATATGAGTGCACTGACAGATCATTACATTAGTCTGAATAAAGTTATGCCCTTAACACGGTAACAAATCACGATTTAAGTCACTTCCTATATCTTTAACTTTTCGCACAGAAGTTCAAATAGATAATTTTTAAATAGAACGTGTAAATCAATAAATCTAGTTTTCATAAAACGTGATATATTTAAATAAATCTTTTAATAAAACGTGATTTATCTATGTACAGAAAAATTGAAAATAAGCTTGTAGCTTGGAAAGAATCAACTAAGAAAAAGGCATTGCTGATTACTGGAGCAAGACAGATCGGCAAGACTTATATTATTAGAGATTTTGGCAAGAAGTACTATGAGCATTTCATTGAGATAAACTTCATTACGCAACCATCAGCATGTGCCATTTTTGATGGTGATCTTGATACAAAAACAGTACTGATGAATTTATCTGCTTTCTTAAGGGATGAACTTGTACCAGGTAAGACATTGATCTTTTTTGATGAGATACAAGAATGCCCTAATGCTAGAACTGCAATTAAGTTTTTAGTTGAAGATGGCCAGTTTGATTACATTGAGTCTGGCTCTTTACTTGGCGTAAGTTATAAAGCAGTACCTTCATATCCTGTTGGTTTTGAAGAAGCACTTCAAATGTTCCCTATGGATTTTGAAGAGTTTTGTATTGCAACTGGTGTTAAGAAAGATACTCTATCTTACCTTAAAGACTGCTATGAAAAAAGGATTGCACCTTCTGAGCTTATTCACAATAAAATGCAGGATCTTTTCAGGTACTACATTATTGTAGGTGGTATGCCAGAAGTTGTATCAACATTTATAGAATCACATGATATAGGTAAGGTAATTGAAAAACAAAAAGATATCCTAGCCTTATACAGACAAGACATTAGCAAATACTCTAAAAAAGACAAAGCCAAAATTACTAATGTTTTTGACAGGATCCCTTCAGAACTTGAAGCTAAAACCAGACGATTTAACCTAGCAAGCATAGATAAAAATGCGCGCCTACGTGAATATGAGGATGCATTTGTTTGGTTGAAAGATGCAGGAGTTGCACTCCCCTGCTATAACCTTAATGAGCCCAAAATTCCTCTTAAAATCAACGAACAAAGCAGGCTCTTTAAGCTGTTTCTTTGTGACACAGGCTTATTGTGCGCAATGTGCCTTGAAAATGTTCAATTTGAGATCTTAAAAGGAAATCTCTCCATAAATTTGGGAGGAATTTTAGAGAATGTTTTTGCGCAATTACTTGCTGCCAATGGATTTACATTGCGCTACTACAATAAACAGAAGATAGGAGAAGTTGATTTTGTAATACAGAAAGGATCTGAAATTCTTCCTATTGAGATCAAATCAGGTAAAAGCTATAAACAGCATGCTGCACTTGATAACGTAATGAAGGTAACAGAGTGGAAATTAAGTAAAGCTCTTGTTTTCTGTCAAGATAACTTATCTAGAGATAATAAGATAACTTACCTACCATGGTATATGGTTATGTTTCTTGTACAAGATGCTATTGGTGAGTCTTTAAAAGTAGAACTTGATGTTGATTTTTAGATTGAAATAAATCTGCGTTAAGTCTGTCGCAAAAGAGCGGCAAGTGCCGCTCTTTATTAGATAAGTTAATACTTAGGATTAACTATTACCACCAAGCTTCAGCCTGTGCACCGAAGATGAACTGGTTGGTCTTCTTGTGGCTGTAGCTGTAACTTGCATCAGTTGCTGATGAAACAGTGTAGTTAGCATTGCCATACTGACCTAAAGTACCCTGATCGTTGCCACCTTTTAAGTATGAAACGTAGAAACGTAACTCAGGACGTGACCAGAAGTTGCCTGCATCAGGAGTTAATGCATAAGCAAAAGTTACCTTCTTAGCCTGAGAATTTGAAGTATTCTCTGTTGCGTAGTTGATGCCATTTACAGAATCCTTAGCCCAATGAGTAGTTGACTCTGTGTAGAAACCAGCCTCTAATAACAATCTTGTCATCTTGGTCAGCTTATAGTATGGACGTACTACTAACTGGAATGCTTTTCTTTCCTTGAATGAAGATTCTTTAACATCAGTTAAAGCACCGTTTTCATAAGTTGCTAAACCATCACGACCACCAGCAAAGTGAGCACCGATTACGTGGAACATACCGAAGTTTTCAGTGAAATGAGTCTCACCAAAGTTCAATAAGTTAATGCCCCATGCGCTATCTGCTAAACCAGACTGACCGTCACCTGCGCCCCATCTCTGGAAGCCGAATACGTTCATACCAGCCTGTGGACCATACTGATACTGTAATACAGTCTTATTCCAACCTAATGAGAAACCCTGGCTTAACTCAATCATTAAGTTATTGGTTCCCTTAGTGTCTGCGGTATACCATGAGTTATCAGAATCTTTCTTAGGTAACATGTATGTATTACGGATTTCCATGTTGCCACCATCCCATACAGGGAAATCGTACTCAACATCGAAGTAGTGTAATGCAACCTTGCTTGGCTTACCTGTTACATTGTAAATAGAAGAATCAAAGTTTTTCTGATAATCTAAGCTATCATCATTACGTAACCAAGCTACAGATAACTTACCTGAACCTAAAGCTACATTCTCAATACCAGCACCGTTACCTGAAACATCATGGTAATACTTATCAGTGATATGAATGTCTTCACGACGATAGAATCTCTTACCGATCCAAACTGAAGCATCTTTATCCCAGTCCATAATACCCTTTACTGAAGCGTAGAACTGACGTAAAGCACCACAATCACCTAATGAAACCCAGTCACCCTGATAACCATCATGTGAAACTGCTAACATGGTATTTACAGACCAAACTGTATCATCTACCTTAGCAACATCAGCACCTAAAAAGATTTCACCGTAGGTATCAGACTCAGCACCTAAACGACCAGCAGCCTTACCGAAATTGTTTGTAAGATGCTCTGAAGCTACACCTGAACGGAAATAACCACCGAAATAAGCGTTAGGAGTATAGTCAGCCTGAGCAGGCATTGATAAAGCAGCAGCTAGAACAGCAGCTGCCAGAAGATTAACTTTTTTCATTTTTTACATCCCATAATAAAGCTCCTAAAGCGTGGAGCTGAGGTAATTGTGGGTCAGACAAGAATGTAAAACAACTAAAAGCATCAAAAATGGTGATATGTAGCACATTTTTTTGGATATAAACTGATAAAAATAAGTTACAGATCACAAAAGAATATTGAACTTTTCCGCTGCCGCTTTGCTCCAAGGTCGCGCCTCAATCACGTCTTAAAGTTCTCAGAAAAGAGTCGCAACCGCCCTCAGGTCAAGGTCTGTCGCCCCTCTTCCCCAGCCTCTCTCTCCACAGGCAACCTCCACCCCCACCTACCACCATACCGAAGTAAACAAAAAGAGGTATATTGAAGACATATAAAAAACTGTTAGAACAACCTTCTCATTTTGAGAAAGATCACAAAGTTATTGATGAGAATTATTTTTGGAAGATTTTCAGAATTGAAAAAAGAAAAGCTCGGAACACAACCACCTGTCCGAGCCTGCTTTTAGATCTTTATTACGACTGAATTTATTAAGCTTTAAGATAATGGTGCAAAAGCACTAATTGCAAACGTTGCAATTGCGGTTAATACTGTAATAAAAATCAAAAAGGTGTTGGTTTTAGAAATCACGTCATTCCCTCCGATAAATGCTTTCATATTGTAATTTCTTATGTTTGTTGTTTTTATTTGTATGTTTTATTTATCATGCAAAGTGAATTCTAAACGTTTGCATTAATAAAAAAATATACAGGGGCATAATCTGTGACCTAGCCCCTGTTTGGTAATTAATAATTGTGATCTTTGTTCCTATTTCTTAGGAGGAACAGAGCCTTCAGCATTCATATTCATGAGCTTGCTCTTGTGTGCATTTACAACAGCCTGCATGATGATGAACAAGCATAGTAGTAAACCTACTACAATCTTGGTCCACCAAGCTGATAGAGTACCTTGGAAGGAGATCAAGGTTAAGATAGTACCCTGAATCATTACACCTAACAGAGTACCTGGCATGAAGCCTACACCACCCATCAACTGAGTACCACCGATAACTGATGAAGCAATTGCATCCATTTCCATACCTAAACCGTGTAAGGTATAGCCAGAGAGCATGATCCATGAGTAAGTGATACCACCTAAGGCTGCACAGAAGCCTGAGATAACATAAACACGAACTCTGATTGAATCAACCTTCAAGCCCATTAGTCTTGCTGACTGCTCATTACCACCGATTGCATATACACCACGACCAAATGAGGTATAGCGTAAGATGATGGTTGCAATAACTACCATTACAAGAGCAATTAAAGCTCCTAATGATAAGAAGCAATCACCGATTGGCACTGAGAAGAATGCCAAATCTGAGTAGAACTGATTGTCAATTGGCACACTATCACGTGACAGAATAGCGGTTAAACCTCTGCAAAGGAACATAGTACCTAAGGTAACAATGAAAGGTTGCAGTCTGAAATAAGTGATAAGTAAACCGTTAATTAGACCTACTGCAATACCGATGAAGAGGACTAAGAACATACATAAGTATGGGCTTAAAGAGGTGTCTCTCATCATTACAGCAAGTGACATACAGGTAAGCGATACCACCGCACCAACTGACAGGTCAATACCACCAAAGCCAGAGATAATGGTGAAGGTAATACCTACAGTCACAATGATAAGTGGAGCATTGTCAATGAAGAGGTTTAAAAACACCTGTGGTGAGAAGAAACCTTCAAAAGCAACAGAACCGATTCCGAACAGGATGATAAATAGAGCACCTGTTACATAGAAAGGAAAGTTCTGAGATGCAACCAGGTTTGAAATGAACCTACGCATTTGTTGCCTCCTTAGTATTCTCTGACTTCTTTAAATGTTTAAACTTGTAGTCACTGTACATCTGCTTAAACTTCTCTGACTGGAATACGATGATTAACAGAATAACTACAGCTTTAACAGCAGGAAGTCTGTCTGAAGAAACACCGATTGCATACATGGTAGTGGTTAAAGTCTGAATGGTAATAGCACCGATGATAGTACCGCCGATGTAGTATCTACCACCAACCATTAAGGTACCACCTAAGGTTACTGCCAAAATGGCATCCATTTCCATATTAAGGCCTGCGTTATTAGCATCAGCTGCACGAATTAAAGAACCTTCAATAAGACCTGCTGTACCTGCGCAGAAGCCTGAGAAGATATATACAGCAAATAACACTGCAGTAACTTTAATACCTGAGTAACGGGCAGCGTTTGCGTTAATACCCACAGACTGAATCATAAGACCGATTGAGGTTCTCTTATCTAAGAAGATCACCAAAAGAACCATAGCCAGTGCAATTAACATTGCAGTAGGTAACATTACACCTGGAATGTTGCCACCGATGTAAGCAAATGGCTTGTAGTAAACGGTAATGATCTGACCGTCAGTCATCAACTGAGCAATACCACGACCTGCTGTCATTAAAATTAAGGTTGCAACCATAGCCTGGATCTTGAACTTTGCAACTAAAGTTCCGTTCCAAATACCTGCCACGACACCGACTAGGAGCGAACAGATAATTGCTATAAAGAATGGATGATGAGGAATACCTGAAATATCACCACCTAAGAGCACACAGCATGTAGCTGATGAGATAGCAACCACAGCACCTACTGAAATATCAATACCACCAGTTGCAATCACGAAAGTCATACCTAAAGCTAGGATGATAAGTGATGAAGCACGGTAGAGAATATCAATAGGACGACCGTACAGATTACCGTTTTGCATAACTTCAATCTTGAAGAAATTATCCACAAACAGTGCATTGAATAAAAGCAGTATGGCAAGAGCAATTAAAGGCAATGCCAGTGAGCTTTTGGTAAATTTTTTAACAAGATTTTCCATGATAATCTCCTGCAATCGCCTGCATGATGTGTGCAGTTGAAATTTCATCACCGTTAAGCTCGGTTACCTTTTCATGATCTCTTATGATCATAATTCTTGAGCAGGTACGAACCATTTCTCCCATCTCACCGGAGATGAAGACCACGGACATACCCTTCTCTTTAGCAAGTGACACTGCTAAAGACTCGATTTCAGTCTTAGTACCTACGTCAATACCACGAGTAGGCTCATCTAAAATTAAAAGATTAGGCTCGGTTGCCAGCCAGCGGGCAATAATTACCTTTTGCTGATTACCACCAGACAGATTCTTGATTAACTGCTCTCTATCTGAAACTTTAATTCTTAATAAGTTGATGTAGTAGTCAGCTAATTTGTTCTGGCGAGCTCTGGACATATGACGGAACATGCCGTTTTTAGCCTGGAGCGCTAAGATAATGTTCTCTCTTACAGAAAGATCACCGATGATGCCCTGTACTTTTCTATCCTCAGGACAGAAAGCTACACGCTTTTTCATCATATCCATCGGTGACTTAATTGATACAGAAACACCATCTACATAGATGTTGCCACTGCTCTTTAGCATGGTACCGAATAAGGTTTCAGCAATCTCAGATCTACCCGAACCTAAAAGTCCTGCAAATCCTACAACCTCACCTTCTTTAATATCCATGCACAGATCTTTTACCTTGCCAGGAACTGTTACATGCTCAGCTTCGATAAAGATGTTGCTACGAGGTATAGATTTATCAACATTTGATTCAATCTCACCTTCTTTAACCTCTTTACCCATCATCTTGGAGATAAGCTGAATTCTTGGGAGATCTTTAATTTCATATTCACCTACATAAGTACCATCTCTTAAAATGGTTACCCTGTCGCAGATGGTATAAATCTGTTCTAGGAAGTGAGAAATAAAGATAATTGAAATGCCCTGATCACGCAGTGATCTCATGATATTGAACAGTCTTTCTGTTTCTTTATCTGATAATGATGAGGTAGGCTCATCTAAGATTAGAACTTTACATTTAGTGTCGATTGCACGGGCAATTGCAATCATCTGTTGCATTGCAACAGGATAGAAATTCAATTCCTTGGTTACATCAATGTCGATGCCAAGTTCTTTAAATAAAAGATCGGATGCGTTCTTCTGCATGGTTGCCCAGTCAATACGACCAAAGCTGCCACGAGGTTCACGTCCAATGTAAATGTTTTCAGCTACAGATAAGTTTGCGCACAGGTTAACTTCCTGATACACAGTAGAAATACCCATCTTTTGGCTGGCAAGAGGAGTGGTAGGCTCTATTTGCTTGCCATCAAATATGATAGTGCCGTTGGTTTTATGATATACACCAGTTAAAACTTTAACTAAGGTAGACTTACCAGCACCGTTCTCTCCCATAAGAGAAATAATTTCGCCTTTTTTTAGATTAAACTCTACATCCTTTAAGGCTTTCACTCCAGGGAAGAACATGTCTATATGTTTCATCTGCAGTATATATTCGTTATCTTGCAAGGCCATATATAGCCCTCCTCATGCAGGTGTTCTTCAACAACTTGAGACTCTTTGCTCTTTTAAAGATTTCTATCTTTTAGATATTTCAATAAAGAACAACAGAATAAATTGATACTTTGAGTGCGTTTACGATTAAGTAAGGGTGCCATAGGCACCCTTCTTTTAGAGTTACTATGAATTAGTACTTACGTGTTGGGAATACGTCTTTAGCAGTCTCTGCTGGGAATACGCCTTCCTCAACGAATACGCTCTTAGGTACAGATTCACCCTTTAAGATCTTTTCAGCGGTTGAGAAGAACAGATCACCCTGTAGTGGGTTACACTCAACTGTAGCGTTTGACTTGCCTTCAATCATAGCCTGGAAGATACCCTTAACACCGTCTACTGATACGATGATGATGTCTTTTGATGGCTTTAGACCAGCTGCTTCAATAGCCTGAATTGCACCTAATGCCATATCATCATTCATAGCAAACAGAACATCGATGTCCTTAGGATTTGACTTTAAGAATGACTCCATAACTTCCTGACCTTTCTGACGGGTAAAGTCTCCGGTCTGTGAAGCTAAGATGTTATACATATCCTTGTTTGGTGACTCTTTTAATGCATCGTTAAAGCCGTTACCACGACCAGTAGTTGCTGATGCACCTACAGTACCCTCAAGGATAACAATATTTAACTTGTCGCCACCATTACGTGGTTTTACATTGTTCTTGTGAACATATGTGTCTAACCAATCGAATACCTTACGACCTTCGGTGTAGCTGTCGGTACCGATCTTTGCAACATACAATGAAGGGTCTGAAACTGTTAAATCACGGTCCATTACTAATACAGGGATCTTTGCACGCTTTGCTTCACGAAGAATATTATCCCAACCGGTTGCAACGATAGGTACGAAACCGATTAAGTCAACCTTCTGAGCAATGAAAGTACGAATTGCTTTGATCTGATTTTCTTGTTTCTGCTGAGCATCAGAGAACTTTAAGTTGATGTTGTGTGCTTTTGCAGCTGCTTTTACATCGTTGGTGTTAGCTGTACGCCACTCTGACTCTGCACCGATCTGAGAAAAACCGATTGTGATCTGCTTTGCCTGAACAGCTGACATTGAAGAAGCTGCGATTGCAGCGCCTAAAGATACAGCCAAGACAGCTTTTACTAGTTTCATAATAACTCCTGTGTATTTGTATGTTTGTAGAGAAAAAAACTTCATCTTTGTTGATTTATAGCTTCTTTCTGATTTTGATTTTAGGGCATGAAATTAAAAATGATTTTATTATGTAAATAAAACGTGACAGCGTTATCTTTTTTGAGAGGAATATTCAAAGAAAATTAGATTTATATCACTATTTTGCAACCCTTTACGTTAATTGGTTACGCAAATTAACCAAAAATTTAACAATATAAAAATCTCTTATATATCAAAATATAAATATAAATACAGTTGAATATTTGAGATTAAAAATGAATATAAGCACAAAATTTAACGCAAACGATTACAACAAGTAACTATCCTTTAATAAACTACGTAACTGACAATAAATGCCAGTAATTACAAATATCAAAATTTTTATTGTGTATAATCAGAAGAGATCAAGTAAATCAGGAACACCATAATGAGCAAAAAACAATTCTTAGCCTTACCAGTAACTGGTGACACTTTTGCTGAAATTAGAGATAAAAACCGTTACTACGTAGATAAGACTCCATACTTAAAGCTGGTATTCTCTGAGGATGAAGCTGTAGATGAGAATTCTTTAATCGATGGTACAACTGTTTTGCTCTTAACCAGACCTAGACGTTTTGGTAAGACCTTGCTCATGAATATGTTTGAGTCTTTCCTAGATATCAACTATGAAAAGCCTGGTGACACCTCAATTCAAGATCAGTTTTTCAAAGGTACCAAGATATTA
>JBNMJE010000052.1:0-14546 GCA_050873645.1 Succinivibrio sp.
AACTGTTATTTCTTGCCTTAGAAACAATGGTTCGTACATATCTTTCTGAAAGTCCCCATTTCCTAGAAGTATAAGCTGTTCCGTACCTTTTATGATCTTCAACAACTAGAAGTCTTTCTTCATAAGTTAATTTCATAACAAAACCCCATTATCAATCATGTGATCAATAATGGGGTTCATACTAAAGCAGGCTTTTACAGTTAAACTTATTTATCAACAGAGATTTGACTGCTAGTCTTTCCTGTCACTATTGGCAAACTCTTTTGCGATCTTTTCCTCTTCCTGAGCCAGATACTCATGAATATCAATCTGAGCTCTTACTTGAGGATCACCTGGCTGAGCCTGAACATAAACGTTCTTCTGCTCGGCATCAATGATTCTTGCCTTACGGTTATCCTGTTCCTGAAGTTTTAAGATACCCTTGATACGTTTCTGCAGTTCAGGATCTAATATTCTTGCACCAACTTCAATTCTTAAATCAAGGTTTCTCTTCATCCAGTCAGCTGATGAGATGAATAACTCCTCATCACCGCCGTTATTAAACAGCATTACACGAGGGTGCTCTAGGTATCTGTCAACAATAGAGGTGATATAGATATTCTCTGATAAACCTTCAACACCAGGTTTGAGAGAGCACATACCACGAACCACACCGCGGATCTTTACACCAACCTGTGAAGCTTCATAAAGTTTGTTGATTAAAGGTACATCAACTAAAGCATTTACCTTAAAGTGAATTGATGCATACTGACCCTGTTTTGCAAAATCAATTTCACGGTCAATCATGAACTTAATTCTGTCACGAGCATTTAGTGGTGATACTAATAAGTTCTCAAACACAGGTCTTGTATATGGGTATTCAATAAAGCTAAAGACATCATCAACTTCTTTGGTGATCTTCTCATTAGCAGTAAAGAGGGCAAAGTCTGTATAGATCTTAGCTGTCTTTTCATTGAAGTTACCGGTACCTACGTGAGCATAACGTACGATTCTGTCGTCATCCTCATGACGGGTAACTAAGCATAGTTTTGAATGGATCTTTAAGGTTGGTAAACCGAACAGAACCTTAACACCAGCCTGAGTTAAACGTGAAGCCCACTTTACGTTGTTAGCCTCATCAAAACGAGCTTTTAACTCTACCACTACGGTTACACTCTTACCGTTGTTAGCTGCATGAATTAAAGAGTTAATTACACGGCTGTTGCTTGCAACGCGGTAAATATTGATCTTAATTGAGCTTACCTTTGGATCATATGAAGCATAACGTAAGAACTCTGTGAAGTAATCAAATGAGTAGTATGGGTAGTAGAGTAAAACATCCTTTTTAGAAATAGCTTCAAAAGGAGTTTCAGCCATTTCAAACTGTGATGATTTAATCTCAGATAGGGTAGGATTTTCCATGTCATCACTGCCTAAGCTTGGGAATGACAGGAAGTCTTTGAAATTGTGGTAACGGTTACCTGCCATCATGGAGTCAATAGAACTCATCTTAAGTTCTTTTGCCATGAATTTAACCATGTTCTCAGGCATCTGAGCATCATATGAGAAACGTACAGGCATAGCGTTTAGACGCTGTTTTAAAGCCTCAGACATATTCTCAAGCACTGATCTGTCAATATTACCTAAAAGGTCATATTCAGCATCACGGTTCATCTTAATTGAGTAAGCTTCAATCTTGTCGTATGAGAATAAACCGCGGAAGATCTTATGAATACCTACACGAATTACATCATCTAAGAACATGAAGGTAACTGATTTATCAACTGAAGGCAGTCTTATGAATCTTGGGAGCTTGTCTGTTGGGATCTCAATTAGAGCATGGTGTACAGTATCGCCTTCTGTCATATCAACTAGAAGGTAGGTAAACTCATCTTTTAAGAAAGATACTAGGTCAGTATCTTCATCAATGATAACAGGGTTAATGTGTTTTAATACATGGTGCTTAAAGTAAGAGATAACCCAGTCTTTTTGCTCTTTGGTAATAGAGTCCTGGTTTCTCATAAAGATATTATGATCAGCTAACTCTATTAAAAGCTGCTTATAAATATGGTTTAAGGTTTTCTGATAGCGGTTAGCTTCATTTTGTACATTTCTTAAAAGATGTACCTTATCCTCATTATCACCCTGAGCTTTATTGATAATAATCTGTCTTTTTAACTCAGCAACTCTAACTTTAAAGAACTCGTCTAGGTTGCTTGAGTAGATACCTAAAAATCTAACTCTTTCAATTAAAGGAACTGAAGGATCGGCAGCTTCCTGTAAAACTCTTCCGTTAAATGAAAGCCATGACAGCTCTTTTGGCATGATTTCGTTATCGTAATTTACGTCTGTCATAAAAACCTCAAAAGTAATAATGTGCGCGCAAAGTTGCTTGTAAATATGAACGTTGCTTGAAATATGAAACTGTAACCTGATAAAACAGGTTAGGATCATACAAACAGATTGTTAACAAAAAGTCTTATCAAATGTTAAGTTTATGTTAAGACAATTTAGACAAAATTGTTTTGATACAGCTTTATTTTTTCAAATGATTTTCCGTATCATCGAAAATTTCTTGTTTATTTTCAAAGGAATTATCTTGAATTTGAGCGTTATTTTTCTCTTCTTCAGAGACAATATCAAAGACATTTCTAAATAAGACAGAGTCTGACAAAAAGACTGAAGCATTGACGTTGTCATGCTTTGCTGACTCACTTAACATTTGAGCACCAATCTTTACAGTCTTAGGATCTTTAACAAAAATTCTACCCAAAATGTTGTAGCCTTTACTGATACCTAAAAGGTTAATTACACGTAAAGACCAGTAGGCTCCATTCTCATAGTCATCATGAGCATAGTAAAGTTGAGAGATCTTAGCTGAGACTGTAGCCTTAGTAAGGTAATACCCACGATATTCAGTAAGACCTGAAACTGCTGCCTTTTGTAGACACTTTTCAAATTCTAGGTTCAGATCTTTTCTTTGGAAAAAGTACTTGTCCTCAATCAGTCCTCTGTAAAAAGACTTGGCATTATCAGGTACATCCTCAGAAGGAAGGGATGAGAGGTACATTGATAAAACATCAGGTGCTGCATTCATGTCTCCTGTAGTGCACTTTTTAGTTAAGTCTAAAAACTTTAAGGAGAGGGGACTGTCTTTTTGAGTAGAAGTGTCTTTTAAAGGGACAACAATCTTATCTTCAGTCTCATCTTCAAGGGTACAGCCCTGAATAAAAACAGAAGAGCTGAGAACTATAGTAGCAGTCCAAATAGTTGCTGAAAAAATAAAAGACGCAGATTTTACAAAACTACGTCTAGAAAAGGCGAAAGAATATTCGCCTTTTTTATTTAATCTTGATGAGTTTTTGCTATTCAGGAAGATCAAAGTCTGCTGCCTTACCACCGTTAGGTGCGCTCTTCAGACCTTCACCGAAGGTTGTAGGTTTCTTATAGTCACCTGACATATCGACTAAGGTATCACCGTTGAAGAGTAATACTAGCTTCTGTACGGTAGGTGAGCTCCAACCTTCACGTTTGAAACAAACGTAATACCAGCGTGACTTGTCATAAGGATCGATGAGCATTGGAGTACCCAGAACGAAACGAACCTGTTCTGCAGACATTCCATAAGCTAGCTGGTTTACCAGATCCTGCTCAACATAGTTACCCTGATTCAGATCGGCTCTATAAGCACAAGAGGTAGTCAGAAGTGAAACTGTGGTGGCAAAAACTGCTACAGATAGTAATTTCTTAATTTGCATAATAAATCCTTTGTTACTCCGGAAATTGTAGCAAAAAAATCATTGCTTAAAATTAGAAAAGCAAAGATTTTTACTAAATTTCTGATAGCGGTCTTGAATTTTATTTAGTGTATCCCCATGTACTCATAAGCGTTAATTCTACGAATTTTTTAAGAGATAAAAATGCAGACTGAAGAAACACAAATGCAACAGGCTTTTGAAAAAGCACAGGCAGAAGCTCAAGAAAGAGAGCAAAAGCAAGAAGAAAAGGCTCAAGAAGCCAAGGCTAATGGTGAAAATCAGGCTCCACAGGATGCAGCAAATGCTACACCTAATGACAACGAGTCAGAAATTGCTTTTGATCCAAAAGAGCTTGTAACTGAAAACGAGCAGTTAAAGTCTCAGTTATCTGCACTTGAAGCTAAGTACAAGGCTGATAACGATAAATTAGTTAGAGCTTTAGCTGAGTGTGAGAACCAGAAAAAGAGAATTGAAGCTGACGTTGAGCGTGAGCGTAAATTCGGCAATGAAAAGATTTTAAAGGCTTTAATTCCAGTTGTTGATTCTTTAGAGCTTGCTCTAAAGCATTCAGATGTCAACGATCCTGCAATTAAGCCTATTGTAGAAGGTGTTCAGAACACTACTACATTACTTCTAAAAGAGTTAGGCAAGTTTGGTGTTGAAGCAGTTGACCCACAAGGTCAGCCATTTGATCCAAATCTGCATCAGGCAATCTCAATGGTGCCATCACCAGAGGTTGAAGCTCAGCACGTTCTATCTGTAATGCAAAAAGGTTATACCTTAAACGGTCGTGTAGTAAGACCTGCTATGGTAATCGTATCAGCTGGTGCTCCTGCTGGTGCTAAACCAAATGAGAATGCATCACAGGATAGCGGTGAGCAAAAAAATTCTATAAATATTGAAGCTTAGACTTGAAAAAGAAAAATTAAGCTCCATTTAGTAAGACAGAAAAGATTTAGAAAGTTATTAAAAATAACAGTTAAGTTAAAAAGACTGATTATTAAAGATAACGAACAACAGAATTTGAGAGGATTTTAAAATGGGAAAGATTATTGGTATTGACTTAGGTACTACTAATTCATGCGTTGCCGTTTTAGATGGTGACAAGGTTCGTGTATTAGAGAACTCAGAAGGTCGTCGTACCACTCCTTCTATCGTAGCTTACGCAAAAGACGGCGAAATCATCGTTGGTGATGCTGCTAAGCGTCAGGCTGTTACAAACCCAAAGAATACACTGTTCGCTATTAAGCGTTTAATCGGTCGTCGTTATGACGATGCTGAGGTTCAGCGTGATATCGGCATTATGCCATTCAAGATCACCAAGGCAGACAATGGTGATGCTTGGGTTGAGGTTGATGACAAGAAGTTAGCTCCACCACAGATTTCAGCTGAAGTTTTAAAGAAGATGAAGAAGACTGCTGAAGATATCTTAGGTGAGGAAGTAACAGAAGCTGTTATTACCTGCCCTGCATACTTCAACGATTCACAGCGTCAGGCAACTAAGGATGCTGGTCGTATCGCAGGCTTAAACGTAAAACGTATTATTAACGAGCCTACCGCAGCAGCTATTGCTTACGGTGAGGACAAGGCTAAGGGCGAGCAGAAGATTGCAGTTTACGACTTAGGTGGTGGTACCTTCGATATCTCAATTATTGATATTGATGAAGTTGACGGTGAGAAGACCTTCGAAGTTTTAGCAACTAACGGTGATACTCACTTAGGTGGTGAGGATTTCGATAACCGTATCGTTGATTACTTAATTGACGAGTTCAAGACTGAGCAGGGCGTTGACTTACGTACTGATCCATTAGCTTTACAGCGTTTGAAGGAAGCTGCTGAGAAGGCAAAGATTGAGTTGTCATCATCACAGCAGACCGATGTAAACTTACCTTACATCACCGCTGATGCTACTGGTCCTAAGCACATGAACATTAAGATCACACGTGCTAAGTTAGAGTCATTAGTTGAAGAGTTAGTAACTAAGACCTTAGAGCCAGTTAAGACCGCTTTATCAGATGCTGGTTTATCACCATCAGATGTTAACGACGTAATCTTAGTTGGTGGTCAGTCACGTATGCCTATGGTTCAGAAGTTAGTAGCTGACTTCTTCGGTAAAGAGCCACGTAAGGACGTAAACCCAGATGAGGCAGTTGCTATCGGTGCTGCAATTCAGGGTGGTGTTTTAACTGGTGATAAGAAAGACGTTCTGTTACTAGATGTTACCCCACTGTCATTAGGTATTGAGACCTTAGGCGGTGTTATGACTACCTTAATTGAGAAGAACACCACTATCCCAACTAAGAAGTCACAGGTATTCTCAACTGCTGAGGATAATCAGCCTGCTGTAACCATTCATGTATTACAGGGTGAGCGTAAGAGAGCTGCTGACAACAAGTCATTAGGTCAGTTCAACTTAGAGGGTATTGAGCCTCAGCCACGTGGAATGGCACAGATTGAAGTTACCTTTGATATCGATGCTGATGGTTTAATCCACGTATCTGCTAAGGATAAGAAGACTGGCAAAGAGCAGAAGATCACTATTAAGTCATCTTCAGGTCTGTCAGACGACGATATCAAGCGTATGGTACGTGAGGCAGAAGAGCACTCAGCTGAGGATAAGAAGTTTGAGGAGTTAGCAAACGCACGTAACAGAGCTGATGCTACCGCTCATCAGGTTAAGAAGCAGTTAGCAGATCTTGGTGACAAGGTATCAGATGCTGATAAGACCAAAGTTAACAAGGCATTAGCTGACTTAGAGTTAGCTGCTCGTGGTGACGACAAGGATAAGATTGAGCAGGCTGAAAAGGCTGTAATGGAAGCTGCAACCGCTTTATTACAGGCAGGTCAGGCACAGGCTCAAGCTCAGCAAGCTCAACAGGCTTCACAGTCACAGGCACAACAGAATAACTCATCAAAGGATGACAATGTTGTTGATGCTGAGTTCGAAGAAGTTAAAGACGACAAGAAATAATCTTAAATCATAAAGATTAGTTTAAAAGGTGGGTGGAGTATTCCACCTGCCTTTTGTCAGTTATAAAGAGGATAAAATGGCCGAAAAACGTGATTACTATGAGGTGCTTGGCGTAGACAAAGGGGCAGATGATGCAACCATCAAGCGTGCGTTCAAGCGTCTTGCTATAAAGTATCACCCTGACAGAAATAAGGATCCTGGTGCAGGTGATAAGTTCCGTGAAATTAACGAAGCTTATCAGGTGTTGTCTGATCCTCAAAAGAGAGCTGCTTACGATCAGTATGGTTTTGCTGGTGCTGACGGTTCACAGGCCGGTGGCGGTAATCCATTCGGCGGTGGTGGCTTCGGCGGCGCTGATTTCAGTGATATTTTCGGTGATGCTTTCTCTGATCTCTTCGGTGGTCGTGGCGGTTTTGGTTCTCGTAACCAAGGTCCACGTGAAATTAGAGGTCGTGATATTAGAGCTAAGTTAACCTTAACTTTAGAAGAAGCTGTAAAAGGCTGCAAGAAGAAGTTAAGTGTTAAGACTTACGTTAAGTGTAAGGACTGCGGTGGCTCAGGCTTAGGCAAGAACGGTAAGAAAGAGACCTGCCCTGATTGTAAGGGTAGCGGTACTGTTCATGTACGTCAGGGCTTTATGGCTTTTGCTCAGACCTGTTCACGTTGTAATGGTACAGGTTCTATCATCACCAACGGTTGTAAGACCTGTGGTGGCACTGGCCGTGTAGTAGACTTAAAGACCTTATCAGTAGATATTCCTGCAGGTGTTGATACCGGTGATAGAATTCGCTTAAGCGGTGAAGGTGAGGCTGGTTTAAACGGTGCAGGTTCTGGTGATTTATATGTTGTAATTGAAGTTAAAGAGCATGAGATCTTTACTCGTGACGGCAATGATTTGTACTGCGAGGTACCAATCAGCTTTACAACAGCAGCCTTAGGTGGCAAGGTTGAAGTTCCTACTTTAGACGGTCCTGTAAATATTACAGTTCATCCTGAGACCCAGACTGGCGTAATGATGCGTCTGTCAGGCAAGGGTGTTAAATCTTACAACTCTACCTTTAAAGGTAACTTGTACTGCAAGATCGTAGTTGAGACTCCTGTAAACTTAACTAAAGAACAAAAGGATCTGTTAAAGAAGTTTGAGGAATCATTAAACGGTGATGACAAAACTTCAGCAACAGGGGATACCAAAAAGAAAACAGACACCGCAGCGAAGCATAAGCCAAAGTCAGCTGGCTTCATAAAAGGTGTAAAGAAGTTCTTTGAGGATCTTTCTAGTTAATAATGTGAGTTGTACGACTAATCATAAGTTTTCATATTGAACAAAGTTATAGATTAGGTTATCATAGAGACCTATGATCATGAGGACGCCTGATGTAACAGTTAGGCGTCATTTTTTTTATACTTTAAATTGAGGCTACTATCATGGATCAGACTCCAATGACTCCTCGTGGCGAGGATTTACTTCGCAAAGAATTACAGCGCTTAAAGACAGTTGAGAGACCTCGCATTGTAGCTGCAATTGCCGAGGCTAGAAGCCATGGTGATCTTAGCGAAAACGCAGAGTACGATGCTGCAAAAGAAGAGCAGGGACTTTGCGAAGCAAGAATTAAAGACATCGAAGGCAAGCTAGCAAGCGCTAATGTTATCGATGTATCTAAGTTAAAGACTCCTAACGGTGGCAAGCTAAAGGTTATCTTTGGTTCAACTGTAACCGTAGTTGATGTTGATACTGATAAAGAGACAACTTACAGAATCGTAGGTGAAGATGAGGCCGACATTCAGGCTAACTTAATTTCATACAAGACTCCTATTGCTAAAGGCTTATTAGGCAAGTGCGAAGAAGACGAGATTGAAATTAAGATCCCTAAGGGAACAATCTGCTACGAAATTGAAAAGGTTGAGTATATCTAAGCGATATAAAGCTCACTGTGTGTAGCTGAGAACTCTATTTACACAACCTAAGAAAACGGAAGTACCAAAAGTGCCTCCGTTTTTTTTTGTTTCTTAGGCAAAAGTAGACTTTAAAAGTAGACTTTAAAAGTAGACTTTAAGTATACTTTAAAGTAGACTTTATCTAGAGGTACTGATTATGAATTTAGGACATGAAAACGAAACTCTTGAGTTCAAAGAGAGTTTAGCTCAGTTAGACAAAGGTCTAAAGTCTATTACAGCAATGTTGAACAGATCTGGATTTGGATGCGTTTGTTTCGGAGTGCTAGATAATGGAGAAGTTAAAGGTTTAACTGTTGGTCCTAATACCTTAATGGATATTAGAAACAAGATTAAGTTTCTTATCAGCCCACAAGCTCTTGTCCACATCGAGAAAGTGACTGTAGGAAATCTTGATTACATCAAGATTACAGCTCATGGTTCAGATATACCTTATAGCTGTGATGGTCGTTACTACATCAGAAATGTAGCTGCTGATGAAACAGTGTCAAATGAGATGTTGCGCAAGATGCTTACCACATCAGAGACTGACATCATAAGACGCATTACCTCAGAAGATCAGAACCTGACTTTTAATCAGTTTGATGCTTTTATGTCTAAGTATGGCATCCATACTGAATCATCAATTTCCTTCCACAAAAATTATGGATTAAAAAATGCTGAAGGTAAGTTCAATCTAATGGCTTATCTGTTGTCTGATCAAAACAACGTAAGTATTAAAGTTGTTAAGTTTGCAGGAACCGATAAAAGCTCGATGTCAGAGCGAACAGACTTTGGCTCTCAATGTCTTTTAAGATCTGTTCAAGAAGTTCTTGAGTATGTGAAAGTAAATAATGCTGTAAAAGAAGATCTATCGAGTAACTTTGGAAAGAAAGTTCAGCTTATAGATTATGATGCTTTTAAGGAAGCCTTTGTAAATGCCTGTGTTCATAACTTGTGGATTGAGATGATTCCTCCAATTGTTTTTATATACGACGATAGATTGGAGATACTCTCAAATGGTGGTCTACCATATGGATTATCATGTAAAGACTTCTTTTGTGGTAAAAGTTTGCCAGTAAATAGAGAGTTATATGCTATTTTTAAAGCAACTACCTTGGCTAATGAAAGTAACGGTGTATCTACAATTGTTTCTAAATATACAAAAGAAGTTTTTTCAATAGCTAGTGGCTTAATTAAGGTAACTCTAAACTTTAACTTTGAACGTGATGAAGTTGTATCTCGAAAACATAAAGAGAAAGCTATTTATAAACTGACCATTAAGCAAAAGCAGATCTTTGAGTTGTTAAAAGATAATGGCGAGCTTACTCAAAAGGAGCTGTCTGATAGGACCTCAGTCAGTTTAGCAGGAGTGAAAAAGATCATGCAAAAGCTACAAGAACTTAATTTAATCTCAAGAAGAGGTGCTAAAAAGAATGGTCGTTGGATTGTAGCGTCGTAACTGAAATAAAAAACGCCTTATTAAAAGGCGCCTTTTACAATATGAGTGAACTTAGAAGTTCAACTTAAAACTAGCGAGGAAGAATGAATCTGCTGTCGTCTTTTCTCTGTCTGAATAGAACAGCAATTCTACCAACTAGAGATACTAATTCTGCATTAACAGTCTTAGCAGCTGTTTCAGCTTGCTCTTTTCTACCTTCACCAGCATTTAAACGGATCTTGATAAGCTCGTGATGCTCAATGCTGCTGTCTAGCTCTTTAAGCACTGATTCTGAAAGACCGTCATTGCCTAGTAAGACAACTGGCTTTAATGAATGAGCTTGTGCCTTTAAAAACTGGCGCTGATGTGAATTCAATGACATACAAAACCTATAATAAGAAAAAATATCTGTTAAAAGCTTAATCTATTGTGATTTAGACTTCGCATAAATGTTGTGCAAATTGTATAATATTATCGAGTAATTTTAAACTGAAAAATCTATAGTAATATTTGGGATTTAAATTTAATGCCAGCAAAGAAAAGAACTGCAAGCCAAACTAGATGGTTACAGGAACACTTTTCCGATCCTTATGTGAAGCAGGCCCACAAGTTAGGACTGCGTTCACGCGCATCTTTCAAGCTAGAAGAATTGCAGAAAAAAGATCACCTGATCCGTCAGGGTAATATCGTAGTTGATCTTGGTGCCGCTCCAGGCGGTTGGTCTGAGTATGCCGTAAAGTGCATCGGAGATAGCGGTCGTGTTATCGCCTGTGACATTCTGCCAATAAGACCTATTCGTAATGTACAGTTTTTGCAGGGTGATTTCAGAGAAGATGAGGTCTTTAAAAAACTGTATTCAATGATCGGTGTCGGTGCTCATGTAGTACTCTCTGACATGGCTCCTAATATGTCAGGTAACCTAGCTATCGATCAGCCAAGAGCTATGCTGTTGTCAGAATTAGCCTTAGATATGGCAAGACGTGTACTGCGTATTGGTGGTAGTTTTGCTGTAAAAGTTTTCCAAGGTGTAGGTTCTCAAGAGTTTTTAAAAGAATTACATCAGGACTTTACCACTGTTAAAGTAAGAAAACCTGATGCTTCAAGAGACCGTTCTCGTGAAGTTTATATGGTAGCAATGGGCTTTAAAGGTCATCCTTTAAATGGTGTTGCTCCAGGTGCAGAATTTGAAGAGTCTGAAGATAAGACTTTGGAGTAAGTGAGTAAATATGACAAAAAACCTAATATTATGGCTAGTCATTGCTGTGATTTTAATGACTCTCTTTGAGTCATTTAACTCATCAGACAATTCAGGTCGTATGGAAGACTACACTAGCTTCGTAAGAGAAGTGCAGTCAGATCAGATACAGGAAGTTGTATTTGATGGCAAGGTTATCAATGGTGTTAAAAAGAACGGCGAAAGATTCTTAACTGTTATGCCATTGAGCGATCCTGCAATTATCGACTCTCTTTTATCACACAATGTAAGAGCATCTGGTACTAAGCCTGAAGAGCAGAGCTTATTGCTCTCAATCTTTGTGTCATGGTTCCCAATGCTGCTTTTAATTGGTGTGTGGATCTTCTTCTCACGTCAAATGCAGGGGGGCTCAAAAGGCAATCCTCTGTCATTTGGTAAGTCAAAAGCAAAACTACTCTCTGAGAATCAGATTAAGACAACCTTTGATGATGTAGCAGGTTGTGATGAGGCAAAAGAGGACGTAGTTGAATTAGTAGACTTCTTAAAAGATCCAACCAAGTACTCTAAGTTAGGCGGACGCATTCCACGTGGTGTGTTAATGGTAGGTCCTCCAGGTACTGGTAAAACCTTATTAGCAAGAGCTATTGCCGGTGAAGCTAAGGTGCCTTTCTTCTCAATTTCAGGTTCTGATTTCGTGGAGATGTTCGTAGGTGTCGGTGCTTCTCGTGTAAGAGATATGTTCGCTCAAGCTAAGAAGAATGCTCCATGTATTATCTTCATCGACGAAATCGATGCCGTAGGTCGTAAGCGTGGCGTCGGCATGGGCGGTGGTCATGACGAAAGAGAGCAGACCTTGAACCAGTTACTAGTTGAGATGGATGGTTTTGAAGGCTTTGAAGCTGTAATTATCATCGCTGCAACTAACAGACCTGATGTTCTTGATCCTGCACTGTTACGTCCTGGTCGTTTTGACAGACAGGTTGTAGTAGGTTTACCTGATGTACGTGGTCGTGAGCAGATCTTAAATGTTCATGTAAAGAAAGTACCTTTAGGTAAAGATGTTGATACTGCTACTATTGCTAGAGGTACTCCTGGTTTCTCTGGTGCTGAATTAGCTAACCTTGTAAACGAAGCTGCCTTAAACGCAGCACGTCATAACAAGCGTGTAGTAAGCATGAATGAGTTTGAAGAAGCTAAAGACAAACTCTTAATGGGTGCTGAGCGCAGAAGCATGGCTATGAATGAGCATGAAAAGATCAACACTGCTTATCATGAGGCAGGTCATGCTATCGTAGGTAAATTGGTTCCAGAACACGATCCTGTTTACAAGGTATCTATTATTCCTCGTGGCAGAGCTTTAGGTGTAACCATGTATCTGCCTGAACAGGATAAGGTATCTCAAAGCCGTATCGGTCTGTTATCAAACATCTCAACTCTGTTTGCAGGCCGTATCGCCGAAGAGTTAATGTTTGGTACTGATGCAGTAACTACAGGTGCTTCAAACGATATTGAAAGAGCAACTCAGATTGCTCGAAGCATGGTAACCCGTTGGGGCTTCTCAAAGAGATTGGCCCCTATGCAGTATGAAAAGGACAATGAAGGTTCAGCATACTTAGGTGGTTCATCTACTACTATGATTTCAATGTCAGAAGAGACCGCTAAGATCATCGATGAGGAAGTAACTGAGATCATCAACTCATGCTACAAGAAAGCTCAGGACTTACTTGAAGCTAATAAAGACATTCTTGAGAATATGAAAGATGCTTTATTAAAGTATGAGACTATCGATGCTGAACAGATTGACGATTTGATGAATCGTAGAGAAGTTCGTCCTCCTCGTAAGGTAGGCGATGCAAAGTCTACAGATCAGAAGTCAGATGATAATTCAAAAGATGCTAAATCTAGTGAAGCTAAATCTAATGAAGAAAAATCAACTGACGTAAAGTCTGATGATAAGGCAAATGCTGACAAGACTACTGAGAATAAAGCAGAGGATCAGTCTGAAAAAGCTAAGACTGAGAGCTCTGACAATGCATCAGAGTCAAAAAAAGACGATAATGACAATAATTCAGAGCAGTAATTAGACAGGGAGACTTGTCAAAATTACAATCGTCTCGTGAAGGATCTCTTAATAGGAGATCCTTTGCTTTTAATGTAGATTAAATGGTACAAGCCGATATATATCGGCTTGGTACAAGTTTAGTGTGGGATATTCGATGAAATTAAGACTGCCAAATAGTAAAAGCCTTGATTTGTCTTTTACAAAAGTAATGGGAACCATTGCTTTAGAAGAGAATGATACCCGTTCAATTGAAGATCTTGTTTTACTGGCTAACAGCTATGTTAAAGCTGGTGCTGAGCTTTTAGAGATTGGAGCTAAAGCTGGTGCTAACGGCATCAACGAAACTCGTGTGATCTCTGTGTTGTGCGCAGTTATGAACAGTGTAGATGTTCCTGTAGCACTAAACTCAAATAACTATGAGATTGTTTCACAGGCAATTAAAGCAGGTGTTTCAATTGTTATTACCACAAACGGTCTGTCCACTGAGGGCATGATTGATCTTGTAAAAGAATCAGAGGTAGCTGTATGTCTGCACTTTGATCCTAAAGAAAAGATTGAAGATGACAGTGATGTGGTAAGTATTATTTCTGAGTACTACTTTGAAAGAATTGATGCTCTGTTAAATGCAGGTATCGACAGAAAGAGACTGCTTATCGATCCTTCAGTAGTTAATGCTTCAGTAAGCAACAGATTAAGACTGTTAGGAAGATTAGAGAGCTTTAAGAGTTTTGCTCTGCCTATCTGTATTGCTCTGCCTCGTTCTTTACCAAATGAAGACAGATTCATGAAAGATAACAGAGTACTTACCCTAACTACAGCTCTATTCTGCTCATCTGTAAGCCCTGTTCAGATCATAAGAACTACTGATGTCAGTGAAGTTGCAATTGCTATTGGTTTTTGGCAGATTATGGCAAGCAAGACCAAGCCATTTAAGTTATCAAAGACCATAGTAAGACGTCTAAGACTATTACGTGATGCAATTCATGATCTTCGAAAGATAAAAGAAAAGAATTAAAATCCAACATCTTTAAAAGCTAATACTTTTAAAGGTATACAACTTGTTGAAAAAAGGTAACTACTCAGAACCTCTAACAGATCCTGAGTAGCATTTAAGTTTTTTTACACTGCCTTTTACAGTTAGTGAGTTCTTTAGAAATTTACATTGTGAATTAGCTCACAAAGTCTGGCTAAATAGCTTTTTTCTTAAG